>NZ_CADBFF010000010.1:0-92203 GCF_902793885.1 uncultured Succiniclasticum sp. | reverse complement strand
GCGGTAGGAGACTGAACCAATCCACAGCATCCTCTACAGTGTAGCATATGACCTTGGAGAGGGTCACTAAAAACTACTACTCTATAATACAAGGAGACTGAAAAATGTTTTCATTTTTCAAAAAAGACAATATCCATGAAATTAATTTTAAGGCACAATTTGCTAATTTTCGTAAAAAATATGATAAAGAAATTCGTGCCGTAGGTATGGATGAATTTGGTAAAGAGTTTGGACAGGTAATTGATGAATCCGAAAAAAAGGTTATGAATACTATTAAAAATTCAAAGAATGTACCTGAAAATATAGATTACTGGAATGTTACTGTAAATCAGGTATTATTGGATTTATTAAATAGAGTAATATATGGACGTTATATTTACCGAGGAATGCCCGCTTATGAAACTGCTTATTTCGTAAAAATGTACAAAAAGCTGGTAGAGGATGCATATAATTCAGGTATGTGTAATGCGGAAGAAAGACAAAATGCTTTAGAGAATTTAGCCGACGAAATCAGAAATAATGGTTAGATATTTTTTTTGACAAAACATTAAAGTTTGATAAAATAATAGACAAAAAATACCCCCTTGCCAATTGTTTGACAATTAGCAAGGGGGAATGTTTTATCCCAAAATGTCTTAGCTTAATGACATTGGGTATATCCGGCAGTTTTTGTTTTTAGGGGTAGGGAGTATTTACGTAATACATTATAATTTGTTATTATACTTATAGAAGGTCTATTCGTTCATCTAAAAAAATTATTTCTACATAAAAGTTGAAAGTGCTTGAACTTATGCGGATTATAACGATGAGAGCATGTAGTTTATGTATTTATTGTTATTTTTTGTTGTAATCATATTGATTTTTTAAAAAGTTAAATAACTTCATAGAAATAAAAGAAAGGATGTTATTATGAAGATTAAAAATTTGTTGATTGTTAATTTGGAAAATGATAATTATGTTGGGCGTATGTATTGGAACAGGTATCATTACTTTAAATCAAGGCAGGGTGCAGAACCGGTATGGGACTCTTGTGCTGACAGTTCTTTGACTGTGGATAAAGCTATCGTTTGGGATTGTAAGATGGTTGAGGAATGTGTTTCCCGTACAAAAGATAGTTTTATCCGTCGTTGTTTGTCCTGGGTATCTGACCATGAGGGAATTGACCCTGAACCCTTGCCTCTGACATTACAGGAAATTATTACTGCGAAGATTGACTATGCTGATGTAGGTGTTAAGAGTATTTTATCAAGTGATACTGTAGCGATTTATTTCATTGAGGTTGATACTGAAGAAGTATTAAAGACATATGGCTGGAATTATTAAGTTGTAGATAATGAAAGGAAATTTTATATGAGGTATCAATATCCTGCTTTGTTGATAAAAGAAGATAATGGATTTGTTGTAAAGTTTATTGATTTTGACGATGTTTTTACACAAGGTCAAACCATTACGGAAGCAGTTGAGAATGGTGAAGATGTTCTTAATTTAATGTTATGTGACAAGGAAGAAAATGAATTTGTTATTCCAAAACCTTCTTCTCTTGATACTATTGATATACCGAAAGATGCTTTTGTGGTTTTGATTAAGGCAGATACTGTCAAATATAGGATGACGCTAGATAAAAAAGCTGTTCGTAAAAATGTTTCTGTTCCCTCATGGCTTAATCAGTTGGCATTACGACAAAATCTCAATTTTTCTTACCTTTTGCAAAAGGCATTAATGAAAGAATTAAATCTGTTTTAAAGATTGAGGATTTGGTCTGAAAAGGACATAGTTGGAAAGTAATTATAGTGAATCGTTCTCGTTTTGGTAGAGGTTGGAGGGCTTATGTAATGTCAGAATTATTTATGGAATATGAACAGATTTTTACTGGAGTAGGATTGCTTTTTGTGCCGTTTATATGTGTTTTTGGGTTTTTATTACTTTTGTGGATTATGAAACTTTTTAGAGTGAGCATTTCTTTGCTTACGGATGAAATGACTCGGTTTGGGTTAATTTTGTTTGGCGGGACACTTTTCTTTGGTATTCTTTATTTTTTAATCATTAATTATTTATTGGTCAAGTATACTTCACTTGATTCTATTGTTCGTCTGTTAATATCGTTAGTTGTTGGTTTATTCATTCTTCCGAATCCTATGCCATTTTATTTGAGATGGAAAAAAGAGAAATGGAAGAAAGAAGGAAAAATTGTTGATGGAAAAGTAGTTAGGGAAAAGTTCGAAGATTAAAAAAGGCATTAATGAAAGAATTAAATCTGTTTTAAAGGACATAGTTGGAAAGTAATTATAGTGAATCGTTCTCATTTTGGTAGAGGTTGTCTTGAATGTTCAAAAAATAAGCGAAAGAAAAAATAAAAAACACCCCCTCGCTAATTGTCTGACAATTAGCAAGGGGGCTTGTTTTTACCCCTAAATGTCTTAACTTAATGACATTGTGTGTAAAAACGGGGGATTGGATTGGAGGAAAAACATGAGTATCATACGCACCAATCTGATTTGTTACATAAAAAGGAGCTATATTTTACTCATTTTCATTATTCAATTTTACATCTGAAATCTATATGATACATTAGTCTGTACCTTTAATAGCTGACCATTGATTTAAACGGTTCCAACACCTCCCTGTCAGCGGTAATTTTCGATTTACTGTCTACTTTTGCATTCTTCTGTACCATGACTGCACCATTGATAATACTGTCCGATCCAACGGTCAGATTCCCCTGACACAGAATCAACGCTTTTTCTAATTTCACACGGTTGCCTATACGCAAATCGCGGTTTGCCAGAATAATAATGCGACCCGTAAACACGGTATTGTCGCCAATTGCCGCATCTTCCGCAAACGCAAGGATTCCATCTCCACTTACATTCAGGCCGTCAGCAAGGGATATGCCCTTGCTGCAATATATCCACCCGTTCAATCCGTCACGTTGCAGTTCCGACGCCGAAGGCAGATCAGTCGAAGTCCAGATTGCTATTTCTTCCACAGAAAATTGCGGAAAAGCCACGCCATCTGATTTGCCTGTGATAGTATTCGTATTCTTCTCTTCTGATCTTTCCTGCACGTCAGAGCTTAGCACAACAACAGGCGAAGATACGAACTGCTGATGTAAATCTTCAGGAAGCAACAACACACATTGCCGCAATATGAAACTGTTCAATAAGGAATCTGAAACGTCAACTTTCAGAAACCGCAAGCCTAAATCCGAAACCCTGTTAACAGAAACGGAAACCTGTACTTCATCATTTCCAGGCTGCAAAGAGGGCAATTTATAAACTGCGTCTGCTAATTCCGTTTCATTTTCCTGTTGCAGGGCAACAGACACAAAGCTTTGCGCAATGATTTCCAACTGTTTCCGACACATAAATTCCCGAGCCGTCTCTGTTTCCCGGAGCACACTGCGCCCATAACATAAGGCCAAACCTGAACAAACCATCAGGAACAGCAGGAGCGGAAGCACAATGAATCCCTGCTTCCTTTCCGATCCTCCCGCTGTATCCCGATCGTTTGCCCCACTTGCAAAACATCTCATCAGAACTTCACTGAACGATAAAACCATTGCTTAAAAACACAGAGAAAGCAGCCTGTCTTTCCAACCCGGTTTCCGGTTCCCTCAGATTTATCACGATACCAAGTTTCTCCTTCCCTAACGGAATGGTTCTGAAACCGGTTATCTGAACATCCGGATCAGAAAACGGATTAGTTCCTGTCGCAGCGCCTCTCATTGTTTTGCGGTATAAAACCCCACCTGAAAGATACCAATTAGATTGCGTATTGTTTACTGTTTTCCGACAGACAATCTGATCCCTGTTATTGAGGTCCTTGCTCAGCTTCACCTGCGTCAAATTGTAGGAAAGTTCTCGGCGTACAATGCTTTCTGTATAGCGTGCTGCCTGAGCTATTTCAATGTCCGCCAGGATTTTTCTGTAGTTCTTAAGAACCGTTTGAGACATATTACAGTAAACACCGCTGACCATGACTATGATAAGGAATATAATGTTTAGTTCTAAAAGAATTGAGCCAGATATTCTTTTATTACAGCAATTATCATGCTTTTCAGGATGCATGGTCGTCTATTTTTCCTATTGGTATAAATTCCATGCGGTTCACCAGTGTCTTTCCCGTAGTTTTATGGCGCATTTCTTTAACAAGAAGAATGTACGGCCCCACTTTCTGTGTGGATACGACTCTTTCATAATCCGTTTTGTACATTACTTCCCATTTGGCAGATAGCGCTTTGTCCTGCCAGGTCACCTCATCATCTTCCAGCAACGAATACGCCTGCATCATCTCATTCCTGTGCGTCATAGCCTGTATTGAATAAGAGACAGAACCGGCGATTGCTGTAGCAAATCCCAGTAGCGTCAAAAATGCCGGAATCATCATCACCGTAATAAAGCCTTCTGCGGTTTTTCCTGGCCGAAGCCTTTTTCGATAATTTTTTAAGATAGTATTTTTCTGCTTCATAAGCTCACACGTTCTACCCGCACCCTGCCGGTAACAGGTTGAAGGCTGACTTTAGCCTGTACAGACCTGAACTTTTCATGCTGTAATACGAAGACTCCGGTTGCAGAAGGAGAACCATTGACAGAAAACTTAATGATGTAAGCAGGAATACTGCTGAATTGCAACGCTGAAGACCCAGCCGACGCAAAATCCCGTTTCTTATCAACCAGATTCGGCCTCCGATAGACCCTGTACCCTTTACGCCCGCTGCTTAATTCTACAAATCCGAGGGCAGAACCAGCCAGGGCTCTTTCCCTTGTGCGCAGAATATCCTCAGCAAACTCCCGGGCCGCGTTTTCTACCTGCACCGTTGCCAATACTCTTTCATACCCGGAAATCCCCGTATACAGTCCGGAGAAAAATACTCCGTACAAAAAAATGCCTGCCAGCCATTCTGCAAGCAGAAATCCGTTATCCCTGGGTTTCCGCCGCAACACTGCCATTTGAAGTTACAGTATTGCCTTCCGCGTCTGAACCGGTCAGACTGTAATTATTGCCGGATACGGAATACTGGAAGTCTTCGTTTTTCGCATCCTTGAATCCCTTGTTTTTGGCAATATAACCAGGCACCAGATTATCAAGAGAGGCCGGAACGCTACCCTGTTCAAGCTTGTAGGTGGCAATTGCCTGATCCAATGTCGCGAGATCATTTTTAAGTTTAGCATTGCGCGCCTTGGACCCTGCACCGTCAATCGCAGGCATCAGCATGGTTGCCATTACGCCGATAATAATCGTAACAGCGATTACTTCAATCAGGCTGAAACCGGCATTACATTTATTAGTATCCTTTTCTCCGGCTTTCCCGGCAAAACACATCTTTTTTTTAATTCTTTTTAACAAAGCTATCCCTCCTGTCAGGTATATTCCGGCATTCGGGTCATCAAATCAAACAGCGGCGAGAGCATGACAGCCATTACGGCAAAAATCATCGTCGCTATTATGACAACCAAAGCCGGCTCTAAAATCGACTTTATGTCCCGGAGGTGTGTAAAAAGTTCCTGTTCCTGAATTTTCGCAAACTCGTCCAGCATATCCGGAAGATTACCGGAGCTTTCCCCAATACTCAAAAATTCTAATCCCGTTGGGCTGAAAAGATCACCCGACTGCATAGCCGCTTCTGTAATGCCCACACCACGCAGAACATTCTCCGAAAACTTTTTTGCGTTATTCTTCATAGACGCGTCTGTCAACGTAACAGAAGCACGCAGAATAGCTTCCGGAAACGATATGCCGCTATGTAACATCAGAGCCATCAGCCTTGTAAACCGAATTTCCAGAAAGGAATGGCGAATCCGCCTGATTCCCGGAAAACGCATCAGCAGAGACAGAATGCTTGCACGCTGCTGCAATAATAACCTGCCGCCGACCACACACATGCAGGAAAGAGCAATTGCATGATTCTCCAATAGATTGGAAATGGAAAGCAGCATCTGCAGAAGCGTCGTTTCCCTCACTCCCAGCGATCGATACAGGTCTGCAAAAGAGGGTACCAGTTTCACACTGAAAAAAATGAATGTAAGAAAAGCCAATGTGAGCAAAAAGCCCGGATAAATACAGACATTGCGTACCAGTTTTGCAAGTTTATCCTGCTGTTTATAAAATTCAGACAGCGATAACAGAACCTGGGAGATTTGACCGCTTACTTCGCCTGCCTCAACAACCGAAACATTCATTTCAGAAAAACTCCCTGGCTGTAAGGACATGGCATAGGATAAAGGGCGTCCGCTTTGTAAACTCAGGTTAAGCCGCGTACAAATCGGCTTGTATTTTTCACTCAACCTCTCGGCGACCATTTCAATCCCCTTCACAATGGGGATGCCAGCATCCAACAACGTGGAAAGCTGTTTATAAAAGTTCGCTCTTTCCCTGTTTGAAAATTGCAAGCGCGGTTTAAACAAACGATGAAAGGCCTTTTTGTTTTTAACCCTTTCAATGTTTACGACATACCCATAATTCCTGTGGACGAAGTCAATAACCTGTTTTTCGTTCTCTGCATAGTATTCGCCGTTATATGCTTTTCCACCCGAACTCCGGGCTTGCCATCGGAACAACCGCAACGTATCAGCCTCCTTTCGCTTAAGGAAACACCGGTCAATTCGTCTGCACGCTGACCGGTGCTTTTCGTGACTGACTGTCTCAATCGCAAAAAGCCCTCAGTCATTGCACAGCCTCATTTAATCGGCGTCTCCGTAACGCAAGTTTTAGTTTAAAGACATGCGACAAAAAAATAAAGCGTTTTTTCGGCTGAATTGTGAACAAAAATTCATAATTCAAGACTGTTTTCAGCCTTTTTCCGAAGAAACGCTAATTTTTGACAAAATTTGTGAAAAACCTGTGAACTATTTTCTCCCTCACCTCACCATCCACCAGTACACGATGCTCCCGATGCCGATGAGTCCGGCGAAGTTGTAGAACAGGAACATGCACAGGTAGCTCATCACCTGGTGGGGATAGGCGGCGGCGTACAGTTTATAGGAGATTACGCTGGCCATGGAGGCGATCAGGGTGCCCAGGCCTCCTACGTCCACTCCCAGCAGCAGTTCCCCGGCGTTGCGGGTGAAGCCGGCCAGCAGCATGGCGGCGGGCACGTTGCTGATAAACTGGCTGGCTACGATGCCGGTCACGTATACGATGCCCCGGGCGTGGTGCAGGTAGTGGTGCAGCTGCCGGATGGCATCCCAGTGGGACAGGTTGCCGATGAAGATGAAAAAACCGATGAAGGTCAGCAGCAGGGAGTAGTCCGCCAGTTTCAGCAGGTTGCGGTCGGTCAGGGCCACCACGGTCACTACGACGGCGGTGCATATCAAGGGGCTCACCACGTGGGCCACGGACAAAAAGCACAGCAGCAACAGGGCGGTAAAGAGCAGGATCCGCAGCCGCGGGCCGGTTTCCGTTTCCCGGTGTTCCATCTGCAGCGGCCGGTTGGGCAGCCCCAATACCAGGATGGCCAGCCACAGGGCGCTCAGCACGGACAGAGGTCCCAGCACGGAAAAGAAGTAGCTTGTGGTCAGCTGGTAGTGGTAGTAGATGAACAGGTTCTGGGGATTCCCCATGGGGGTGCAGGCGCTGCCCAGGTTGGCGGCCAGGGTCTGGAAGATGACGATGCGCCCTACGTCCAGTTTCATCTGTTTGCCGGTGATAAGGGTCAGGGGCACAAAGATTAAAAGGGCCACGTCGTTGGTCACCAGCATGGACAGGAAAAAGGTCAGCCAAATCAGCACTGCCCCCACGTGCCGGGTGGTACGGCAGCGGGAGAACAGGACGCCGGCGACTTTTTCCAGCACGTGCAGCTGCCGGAAGCCGACCACCACCAGCATAAAGGACAGCAGCATGCCCAGTACGGGAAAGTCAATATAGGAAATGCGGGGTTTGAAAAAAAGAGAAGAAACCAGTGCAAGCACCAGGGAGATGGTCAGTACCAGGTCCCGTTTCAGGATGCTTCTGATTTCCTGTTTCAGCTTAACGGTATGCATCGGTTACTATCCCTGTCACAGACCCAGATTTTCGCCTACCAGCACCACTTCCATCTCCATGTTGCTCATCTTCTTGAACTCGATCAGCAGTCCGTTGCAGATACGTTCGGGGCTGGCGCAGTTATAGCAGCGGTCGCCGCGTTTTGCGCAGGGCGTGGCCTTGTGCTTGCGCAGGCAGTTGCGGGGGGCGGCAATGTTGCGGAGCCGCCAGATGGCGTGGTCCAGGTCCGGGCAGATTTTGTTCACCCCTGCCACGTAATACACTTTTTCGTGTCCGAACAGCGCGGCAGCCACCCGGTTCCCCGTGCCGTCCATGTTCACGAGGATGCCGTCTTCGGTCAGGGCGTTGACGCTGCACAGGAACACGTCCGTAAGCAATGTGCCTTTGGCGTATTCAAAAAATGACGTGCCTTTGTTGATGGGGCTGCGCTGCACGTTGTGCACCTGGTTGTGGGCAGCCAGCGCTTCGTGCAGTTCCAGTTTCCGCAGTGTCTCCGAGTCGCCGATGCCAACTTTTTTGCCGTCAATTTTACCGTTCAGGTACGCCCGCGCTTCGGCGGCATCGGCACAATAATGGGCTTCAAAGCGGTTGGCCCGCAGTCCTTGCAGCACGCGTTCGATATCCGGGGTATATACCGCTGCCGCAGAGCCTTCAGGGCTTGCCTGCCAGGCGCGGGTTATGGCGTCGTCCAATTCGGGCCGTGTAACATCGATCATCGTATTTCCTCCTTGTATCCGGGGCGCGCGGATCCCCTGTGCGTGCATACCTGCCGGCATGTGTTGCGGACGGATCGGCGCTTTTTTAAATTGTACCATAAAATATGCTTTTTTTTCAATTTTACCGGAGTTTTCCTGCTGCCTCTTTCAAACGACATTATAACGATAAGGAAGAAACGAAACGGAAAGCTGGCGCTGAATACACGCCTTTGCGCATACAGATGATCCGAGATTCCCCGGAGCATAAAGGAAAAACCAGAGGTCAACGGATTCTTTTCCGCAAGCCTCTGGCTTTATTTTGTAAAAATATGCGGTTCGTTTCGATGAATTCAGGTTGCGGCGCAGTCGCTATGTTGCCGCAGTCCGGTCTGTTTCCGGTCAGGTCAGCTTATGCTGTGTAAAAGGTAAAGGTACGTTTCCCCTGCTTCTTGGATTTGTACATGGCCTCGTCGCCCTTTTTCAGCAACGCTTCCGCATCCGCTGCCTGGGTTCCGTGCACAATGCCTACGCTGACAGAAAACGGTGGTATCCCGTCTCCCGGCGTCTGCAGTTCCCGGTTGATATTGACCATTTTCCGTTCCACGAGATGGCGCTGCATTTCGTCGGAATGCACCATAAATACCACAAATTCGTCGCCGCCCAAACGGCAGATATAGTCGTCGGAGCGGAAGCTGCCCTTCAGCACCTGCACCAGCTTTTGCAGCACTTTGTCGCCGATTTCGTGTCCGTAGGTATCGTTGATGACTTTGAAGTTATCCAGGTCAAAGAACATCAGGTACGTGGATTTCATATCCAGACTCGAAACCAGGAGGTCATAGCCGGCCCGGTTATAGGCTCCCGTCAGTTCGTCGTGGGAAGCCTTGAAGTTAAGGTTCGCAATGCTTTTCCGGTAGATGGCATACAGATTGTTGTAGGCGTTGGCCAGATACCGGAATTCGTTGGCCCCTTTCTCCCGGATGGGACTGTTGGCCTTGATCTGATCCACCGCGTGCAGGATGGGGTTGATGCCCTGGGAGGCGGTCAGCCACACCACGAAGAAAATCGCCAGGATCTGGAGGATGATGCCTGCCCGGCCCAGGTTCAGTTCGTTCTGGAAACCATCCAGTGCTTTCGTCTCTTCTGTCTGGATCAGGTCCTCCACGGCCTGCAGGCTGTTTTTCACTTCCCGGCGGATCCAGTTTTTCTGTTCATAGTATCCGTCGTCCAACACCAGCTCCGCAGCCCGTTGCATTTTTGCTTCCGGGGAAAGAGCGGCGTCTTCTGCAGTCAGCTTTACCTGTTTAATCTGGTCCGGATAGTCTTTGATGCCTTTCGCTTCCACCACCAGGCGCATGGAGTAGTACTCCCTGTCCATGAGTTTGATGGAATGCCGCAGCGCTTCCTGCAGCCGTTCCACGGCAGCGGTGGCTTTGGGGTCCAACTGCATTTCATCGATGGCCTGTTCCCGTCGTTTGGAATTAAAGGCTTCTTTAAAATACTGATCCATAAACCGGCGGTCGCCGTGTACGGTAAAGCGCTGGGCGTTTTCCGTAAGGTAGTCGGACGCTTCCATCAGGTTATCGATGGCGCTCTCCAGCACAATATTTTCGTTCAGGGTATCACGCACATGCATGAAGTTGTTCATGATCCGGTAGGTTGAGTAAATCATGAAGGCTGACACAATGACGGCGATAACGATCAGCCCCCTATGGATTTTGCGAAGGGATATGCCCTCTTTCAGTTTATTCATTTTGCATCACCCGTATTCGGGAAACGCTGGCACAGCGGACGGCTGCATCGGGTCCCGGACCTTTACGCTTATAGTAGTACTGCTTTACTCGTATTAATTGGTTTTATACTATCTATAGATTATAGCATAATTTGTAAAAATAAACCATGGTAAATCAATTATGCACTTTTATATACTCTGCGCGGCGCGGTACGCGGAGGCTCGTGCATCACAGGTTCTTCATCATGGCCTTTCGGTGGTACATGATATCGTCGGCCCGGTCAAACACGTCTTTTATCGTCTTATCCTGCAGCGGATTGAACAGGGAGCAGCCAAAGGCGATGGCGGTCTTTCCCTGCTGCGCGTTCTCCGCCATCTGGTTTTCCAGACTTTCCAGCAGCGCGTCCCGGTTTGTGTAGTCCGCCCCTTCCAGAATGACGGTAAATTCGTCGCCGCCGATACGATACACCGGGCTGTGGGCAAAGCAGCCGCAGATAGCCCGGCAGGCTTCCCGGATCGCCTTGTCCCCGGATTCATGCCCCAGGTGGTCGTTGATGGCCTTCAGGTCGTTCAGGTCGCAGACCACCACGCCGAATTCCGCCACGCTGCCGTCGGCAATGCGCTGATCCATGCGCTTTGTGGCTTCCAGGTAGGCGTGCTTGCTTTTTACGCCGGTCAGCGGGTCCGTGTTCACCTTTCGGATGGCGGTCTGCAGCTTTTCTTTCTGTTGCAGCTCCCGGCGCAGCCCCTCTTCGATCTGCCGCTGCTGTTCCATCATCTTCCGTTCCGTTTTCAGCTTTTGCAGCAGCAGGAAAATGGTGAGGGCCGCTGCCGCTACGATGACGGCGATGACGGCAATCCAGTTATTCTTGAGGAACTGGGTAAAGGAAACTTTCTGGTTTACATGGGCGTACGAAGCCAGGGCGGAATCCATATCGCCCCGCTTGGCCAGGACCGTAGTTTTGTTCATGATGAAATAGAGTTCCCGGGCGTCTTTGTTTATCGCAAAGGCAAGGGGCATGGATTCGCCGGTAGGAACGGAGTACAGCTTGTATTTTTCCATGACTTCCTGCATGGCGTTGATCCGGTAATTGCTCACGAGGAAACAGTCCGCCTTGCCGGATACCAGTGCCTCGCAGCACTCTTTCAGGGTGGAATAGTAAGCCAGATTGCAGAGGGGGTAGTGATCCTTGATGAAGGTCTCAATGTTGGCGTTGCCGCTGTTGACAGCAATGGTAAGGGTGCTTTTCGGGCTGATGTCCCGGGTGTCCGTAGCCCGCATAATGGCCTGCATTTCGGTCCGCATCACCGGGTTTGTCAGCACCACATCGGCCACATTGGCGTCGTGGGCGCTGAGATTGACCGGGAACAGGCAGTCGATCCGGCCGGTTTTCATGGCCAGCATAGCCGCTTCCGTAGTAGCAAAGGGCACCGCTTCAAAGCTGATGTTGGAATGCTTCAGGCTGTTGACAGAATGAGCCAGATAATCTTTCAGCGCCCCGGTCAGCTTGTCCGTGGCTGCTTCTTTCGCGCTGAACGGCAGATACTTATCCCGGTACCCTACCCGGATCTTTCCGTGTTCCGCCAGCCACTTTTCCTGGGCCGGGGTCAGAAACGCGTTGGTCTTGGTGAGGAAGAGATGTTCTTCAAACATCCGCTGGTTATAGAACGGGTCTTCGTCCTGAATGCCGGACAGGGCCCGGTTCAGGTCATCCAGCAGGTCCGGCCGGTTCTTATTGACGGCATAGAAAAAGTCCGAAGCCCCTACCTTGCAGACCGGGATTACTTTTTCCTTGGCGCCGAAGGTGTTGGTGGACGTATAGCCGTCGATTTCCCCCCGGGCCAGCATGGCCATGGATTCGGCTTCTTCCACTGTCAGCGGGAGGACGGTCAGCGCGATGTTGTGTTTTTGCGCCCAGGTCTTCAGGTATTCTTCCTGCACGCTTCCCTTGTTGACGCCGATCCGTTTGCCGTTAAAGGACTTCCAGTCGTCCGGCGTGATTTCTTTGTTGCCCGCGTCAATATAAATATAGTAGGATTCCGACCCCATCGGCAGATCGGGGAAGGACATGGACGCCGTGCGCTCTTTGGTATAGGAAACGTCGCTCAGCAGGTCGATTTCGCCTTTTTTCAGTTTTTCCAGCAGATTGGACCAGCTGTCCTCCACATATTCGTAGGTCCAGCCTGTATAGGCGGAGAGCTTTTGCTGGTACTCATAGTCAAGGCCGCAGCGTCTGCCGTACCGATCCCGGAAACAGAACGTGGATTCATACCAGCCGACGCGCACGACCTTCCTTTTGGGCGAATACGCATAGACTGACACCGGCGCCAGGATGCTGATTGCCAGCAGCACGCACAGGATGAGCCGAAGTATTTTATTGCAGCGCATGGTTGTCCACCTACTCTTTATCGTATATTGTAGTCTTGCTATTCGATATTTGTATGTATTTATGCTATATTATATCACTCTTTTTATGGTTCTTCTACCTTGAAACAGCAAAACAGCCGCGGAATGATATCAATTCCACGGCTGCTGTCGGTCGTAACGTTATTCCTTTCTCTTCCAGTCTTTGGTGATCCGGTAATCGTCGCAGGGATTGACGTCCGCATGGATAATACCGGTACGGCTGACAATGTTGGTCTTCGGATACCCGAATACGATGACCGCCGTATCGTCCAGCAGGATCTTCTGCATGTCGAGGAGCATTTGTTTCTGTTTCGCCGGATCCGCTTCCGCGGCCAGCGCATCGCTTAAGGCATCGAAGGCTGCATTGCGGTAGCCGGAAGTATTTTGCGGATTGCTGCCGTTTGTATCCGATTTCCAGTTCCGGTCCAGATAATGCAGCGGGCTTCCGGCCAGCGTCGTCATGCCGGAATGGATCAGCATGTCATAGTCGCCGGTTTTGCGCGCCTGTTCCAGCGCGTTGCGGTCCGCTGTTTTAATGGTCACCTTGATCCCGACGTTTTTGGCGTCCAGTTTCACGGCCTCGGCAAACAGCGGCAGTTCCGCCCGGTCGGTGCAAATCGTAAACCCGATCTCCAGGGTTTTGCCGTCTTTGTCCACGAAGCCGTCGCGGTTGGTATCTTTCCAGCCTGCTTCCGCCAGCAGTTTCTTGGATTTTCCCACGTCCTGTCTGCTCCCATACGACTGCATCAGTGCATCGTAGCCGTATCCCAGGCCCGGCGCCAGAACCGGACCGCCGGGGATAAACGTGCCTTTCAGCAGCGTCTTGCAGTAAGCAGGGCGGTCGAGGCAGCAGATCAGCGCGTCCCGGATCCGTTTATCCGCCAGGGGCTTTCCCGGTTTAACATTGAGCAGGGACAGGACGGAGCTGACAGACTCCGTTTCGCTGACACGGAAGGTGTTGGCATCCTGAAACAGGGTAAGGTCGCCGGAAGCAATATCCAACGCCGCGTCCACCTGCCCTTTCTTCAGGGCCATGGCGCGGGTATGGGGGTCAGCGAGGACCGGAAGCTCCACCCCTTTAAAGGGAACGGGGCCGTCCCAATAATGGGGATTAGCTTCCAGGACCGCTTTATCCCCTGCGAAGGACGTTACTGTATAGGGACCGGTGCAAACAGGTCCCCTTTGCGGGATATCCCGGTCTTTCACCGAGGTATCGATGACGGTAAACCGGGGGTCGCACAAAACGCCCGGTAAGTGGGGAAGCGGCTGCTTGGTTCGGATGGTCAGGGTCTGGCCTTCCGCTTTCATGGATCCGATCCGGGCCCAGCCTTTCGCCTCCGGGGATTTGGCCAGCGTCCGCTCCAGGGAAGACCGGACGGCTTCGGCCGTAACCTTGTTGCCGTTGGAGAACTTCGCCCTGTCCCGGATGGTAAAGGTCCAGGTCAGCTTGTCATCGGCAACCTGCCAGCGTTCCGCCAGCCAGGGGGCCGCGTGCATGGTTTTGTCAAACTTTGCCAGCGTCTCACCCTGGCCCCAACGGATCAGGGTCTGGCCGGCGGCATAATCGGCCGGTTCAAGGGTATCAGCCAAACCGGCCACCCCTACTTTCAGGATTTCCTTTTTGCCGGCATTTTTATCTCCGCCGCCGCAGCCTGCCGCCGTTACAATACATAATCCGGCCAGCGCCGCTGCGGCTGTTTTTTTCCAACGTACTTTCATGGGCTCCGCTTCCTTATATATTTCCTGTTTTGATTCCTTTTGTGTTTCGTTTTCTTGCTATATTAATTATAGCCTCACCATATCCCGGGTAATTTCCGCCAGGGTATGGGCGCCGCACATTTCCATGGTGTCTTCCAGCTCCGCCGCCAGTTTTTGGGTCAGCACACGGATTCCTTCCGCACCGGCGCCGTACACCGCCGTTACATACGGACGGGCAATGATGACCGCGTCCGCCCCGATGGCCAGTGCTTTGAAAATATCCACGCCGGAACGGATCCCGCCGTCTACCAGAACCTTCATCTCACCCTGCACCGCATCCACGATTTCCGGCAGCACTTCTGCCGTCGCAGGACACTGATCCAGCACCCGGCCGCCGTGGTTGGAAACCACAATGGCGGCAGCGCCGGCGGCTTTTGCTTTCAAAGCGCCTTTCACCGTCATGATGCCTTTTACGATGAACGGCACGCCGGCGTTGCGGATAATTTCAGCCAGTTCAGCTTCCGATTTGGAACCTGCCGACGTGTTCAGCTTTTTCAAAAAAGGCAGACCGGCCCCGTCCACGTCCATGGCGCAGGCAAAGGCACCGCTGTCTTTCACACAGGCAAACTTCTCCTGCAGCGTTTCCGGTCCCCAGGGTTTCACGGTGGGAATGCCCAGGCCGCCGACCTTTTTAATAGCCCCGCAAGCCGCCTGCATCACCGTGGCGTCAGCGCCGTCGCCGGTCATGGCTACGATGCCTTCCGCGGCGCAGCCGGAAACCAGCACATCGTTATAGGTGGTATCCGTATAGGCATCGCTGTAATGTACGGCCACCAGCCCTACCGGTCCGGCGATAATCGGGTATTTCAGGCGTTTGCCGAAAAAGTCCAGGCTCATGTCCACGGGCTTCCGTTCCACCAGCGTGTCCATGTTGATACGGATTTCCTTCCACTTTTCATAATTGCGGATCGCCGTATCCCCGATGCCCTTAGCGCCCGGTCCGGGCATTTTGTTCCCGCAGGCGCGGCCGTTACAGATCAGACAGCCTTTACAGTTTTCTCCCAGCCGGGGACGGGCCTGTTCCATCAATTCCACGTAATCCATGATGCTTCCTCCTCTTAGTATTATCCAGGCGTTCACTAAAAATCCGTTGAATCTTTTATATTATTATATCATATAGTTCCAGGTGTCCTGAAACATTTCATATAAAAATAGCCGATACGGAACTTTTAAGGAAACGCTGATGAAATGAGCTTCCTTAATATCCCGTATCGGCTGGTATGTGCATTTACGAATCGATGGCCTCAAAATTGGGAATGGAAACAGCCGCCGTCAGTTTGCCCTGCCTCTTGTTCTCGTACATCGCCTCATCGGCCCGGCGCACCACCTGCTCTACGTCGGTATCCACTCCCGGACGGAACTCCGCCATGCCTTTGGCAATGTTGACCTTCTCCCAGGGATTTTTCGCGCCCGCATTGACTGCTTCCGCACTGCTGTCAAAGACCTGCAGTAACGTCTCCCTTTCTCTGTAAGCCTCATGCTGGAGCAGGACAAGAAACTCATCGCCGCCCATACGGAATACCGGGCTGTGAAGAAAGGTCCGGCAAATGACTCCGGCCGCCGTCTGCAGATAGATGTCACCCCGTTCGTGACCGAATTCATCGTTGATTTTCTTTAACCCGTTGCAGTCAAACATAACCACGGCAAATTCCTGTCTGCTTTCCGTTCCGCCAAGACGGATCGCGTCATTGAGCCACTCTTTGACTGCCTCGAAGGCGCCCTTGTTCTTGATCCCCGTCAGGGCATCCGAAAACGCCCGGCTGTTCAGGTCGCTGATGTACAGTTTCAGATGATCGCGCATCTGCCGGAAAGACCGGGTCAGTATCCCGACTTCGTCGTCGCCTTCATAGTCCAACTCCGCGTTATAATCTCCGCTCGCCAGTTTCTGGGACGCGGAAGTAAGCCGCAGCAACGGTTTGGTTACCGCGCCTACGATAACCAGGGTCAGCAGCGCAAACACGACAAGAATGGCTATGGCGCTCAGCAAAATGGACCGGGTCATCTTATGCCAGGATGCGGATATTTCATCCACAGGCGCAACTACCACCAGTTTCAGCCCGTTGGTGAGGGTGGCAAAGGATACCTGGCGCCTTTGCCCCTCCGCATTATATCGGATCAGTTCACTGCCGTTACTTTCTCTGCGGAAGAGTTCCGGATCAAGGTTCAGGCTGATTTCTTCCAGCCTCGTTTCCGGTTTCAGCCGCGGATGGTAAAGAATGCGTCCCGTTTCGTCCATCAGGCAGGCGAAACCGGTATCATACACCCGCAGCGAATGCACCGGGGCCCGCACGCTGTAAAACAGCGTATCCATACCCAGCACGCCGATCAGAACATCCTCTTTATAAACGGGCGCTACGTAGGAAACCGTCAGCAGGCCACTCAGAAGACGGGAACGATAGGGTCCCACCCAGCAGGGCTTGCCCCGCCTGATGGGTGAAAAATACCAGTTGGAATCCCTGTCCGCAGGATCCAGTTTGTCGGCGATCAGCTTGGGCTGCTCTTCAAAATCCGTCTTCCCCACTTTGGAATAGAAAAAGCCGTGCTCCGAGGTGCCGATGTCCGGACTGATGCAAAAATAATAGGTGACGATACTGTCAGAATGGTTGGCGATACTGCCAAACACTTGCCTGACTTCTTCACAGTATTTTTGCATAAACGCATCCAGTTGTTTTGCCTGCTCGGGCGTCCGCGCGGCGCGATTGGCCCCGCCGACTTCCGCAAGATTCAGAGAGGCCAGGGAATCTTCCGCGATGTCAGCCACCACGTCTACCGAACGCTTCAGGCTGTTCAGCCGGACGTCCACCGTTTTTTGCGCGTTCTGGCTCAGCAGGTTCAGCGTTTCTACCGAAGTCTTATCGTTCTCTTGCATCATCGTAAAATAGCTGATGCCGATAAACGCTGCCAGGCTGGTAAGAATGGCCGCCAGGATCACTGCTGTAATTTTGATACGAATGGAATGCATGTTACATCCTCTCCGCCAGTGCACTTTATGACAACTGTACTGTTTCGAGATACGCTACAAACTCTTCCGGAGGAACCGGACGGGAATAAAAGTAGCCCTGCTGGTAATCGCAGCCGATCCCGGCCAGTTTCTCTTTCATCTCCGCCGTTTCGATCCCTTCCGCTACCACGCCTACATGCGCGTTATGGAACATGCGTACCATGTCCGGCAAAATGCCGGTTTTTCCGCTGAAATAGGACTGGACGATATACATATCCAGTTTCACGATATGGATCGGCAGGTTCAGCAGCCGGATCAGGTTGGACGTGCCGGTGCCAAAATCATCCAGCGAAAATTCCGCACCCTTTTCCTGCAGGCGCAGCATCTGCTTCCGGATCAGCAGATAGTCCTCAATGGAAGTTTCGGTAATTTCAAAATCGATCTGACTTAGCGGCACACCGTGTTTGTCCGCAATAGCCGAAAGTTCAGCGGCAAGCTGGTCGTTCCGGCACTGGGCCGGGGACAGGTTCACGTTGATCTTCCGGATGCCCAGGCGCTGGGGCTGTCCTGTCGCCAGAAACTCGCAGACCCGTTCGAAGACCTGCCGTCCCAGTTCCATAATGTCGCCGGTCCGTTCCGCCACCCGCACGAATTCATCCGGAGGAATGAACCCCAGTTCCGGGTCCTTCAGCCGGGCCAGGGCTTCCGCTCCGGTAATCCGATGTTCTTCCATGGAATAAATCGGCTGCAGGTACACTTCGATGCGGTGGTCTTCCAGCGCTTTGGCCAGCGCCATCTCCACCGCTTCCCGACGGTACAGGTCGGTTACGATATCTTTGGAGAACACCTTGTTCCCCTTTTTATTCTCCATATAGGTCTTGCCGAATGCGAACTCCACCAGGTCATCGATTTGTTCCATTTCTTCCGGGAGGATCTCATACGGCAGCACCATGGCGGACATGGAAAGGGAAACCTCCGTGTCTTCTCCTTTCCAAGGATGTGCAAAGCGCGTGTTCAGCTCGTGGATAATCTGTTCCCTGTGATCTTCAAATTTCCCCTTCTGCAGCATGAGGAACTCGCCGTGTCCGTAATAAAACACGTAATAATCACGGAAGGAGTCAATCATCCAGCGGCCAATGAGGCCGATGGCGCTCTCAATCTGCTGATAGCCGTACAGTACCTTGGCAGAAGCATAATTATCCGCCGTCACCGTGATGCAGTGGAACGCCGTCCGTTTACGCCGGAACTCCCGACCGATTTTATCAAAGGCGTCCTTGTTGAAAAGATGGGTCTGCCTGTCCCGGTACAGATCCGGGTTCTGGGCGGACAAATAAATCACCAGAATGGCCAGGATACTGAAATAACTGGTGACCAGCGTATTGATAAACGCCTTGCGGAGCAGGATACCGGCAATCAGCACCGCGTTGTAGCCCAGCATGCTCATCTTCAGGCGGAAGTCAGTCTGCTTCCAGCGCAGGAAGACGCACAGCAGGGACATGGCGATGTAAAAATAGGTGCAGAAGTAAATAATAGGATACAAATGGCAGTTATAGTATCCTTTATCCGGTGTGAAGTGGAAAATCGTAGCCGTCCATGGCGTGGAAAGGATGAGAAGCACCGCAACTGCCGCCGGGACATTGGCCAGGGTAGCCAGATATTTTCCCAGGGACGCATACCCATGGCATTCTTCCGCCGTGTAATCGTACAGCGCCCAGCCCCGGAGTATAAAACCGAGGAAGTAACCCTGGTTGACAACATACATCAGCCACAGGGGATACTCCGTCCAGATTTCGTTCATTTCACAGGAAATCAGGTCGAAGGCCGTCATGGCCAGATTGGCCAGCATGACCCACAGAAAACTGTAGCTGGCGCGAATGGGCAGGTTCCTTCTGGAACAGTAAAATATTAGCAAAAGCAGCTGAATGGGAATGGCCGCAAGGGCAAAATCGTAATTATACTGGCTTAGCCACTGGAACATGGGGCATCTCCTTGTAAGGTGTCCTTGTGTTTCTGAATTTAAAATGTATAAACCGGATATATGGAATACGTTATGAAAGACCGGACGGGTTTCAGGGCCGTCCGCCTTTTTTAAACGCTTATTTTTACTTTATTTTATTAATTATATAAGATAAGTAGTAATACTGTCAAATAACAGAAAAAATCAGGGCGACTCACGGAAACCGCAAGCCGTCCTGATCCGGTTTTCTCTTTTATGCCCCCAGCAGCAGCTTCTGCTCGGTGATCTGCCGGGCCAGCTGGTTGAAATCGTCGTAATACAGCACATGCACCACGTAATCCGGTTCGATCAGTTCAAAAATCTTCGTAACCGCCGGATCGGTAAAGGGTCTGTGCTGGTCAATATTGCAGACATGGCTTAACAGCCTGGCATCGTTCTCCAGAGACGGGATCATCCGGGGCGACTGCCGCTGGTACTCGCCGGACAGGGAGCAGCTCAGGTGCACGCCTTTGATGTAATGCCGGAGTTCGCCCATCTCTTTGAGGATACTGCAGATATAGTCGATACCCTCCCGCTCGCTCTGCAGGTCCGGGTTGGTATTCAGCAGATGCCCCGTATCCAGCATCAGCCCGATATTATCAAATTTGATTTTTTCCAGAAATTCCCCCGTCTGCTTTGCATTCTGCAGGGTAAGGCCCGGCCACCAGGAGTTCTCAAACAGCACTTTCGTGTCTGCAGGAACCTCTTCGGTGACCCGGTTGAAGACCCGGGCCGCCATTTTCATGACTTCCGCGTTTGTATGGTCGAAGTTCCAGGAATACTGCTCTGCCGGGGAAACCTCCTCGACCCGGTACACCAGGTACTCCGGCTTTTCGATCAGGGCCGCCTGAATATTGCGCCTGATCTGCAAAAGCCAGGCCCGTTTCTGGGTGCCGCCGTAGTAATCCCGCAGCGCATCGTCGCTCCGGAAAATCTGGTAGAGACGGTCCTTGTTGTTTTTCCAGAGGTCGTACCAGCAGGACCAGGAACGCAGGTGCGCGCCTACCGCTACCTTATCAAAGGGACGCATGTACGGTTCGCTGCGGTATACCAGAAGCTCGATCCCGTCCAGTCCCAGCATCGCCAGATAATCCTCCAGCGATTTGCCGGTGCGGCGGATGGCTTCCTCATACCCCGGAACCGTAGAATAATTAAACAGTTGTTTCACAGTTTTTCTCTCTCCAACGAATTTGGATTTTATAGTAAATCCCGGCCTGTTACCCAAACAGGAAACAGAGCCGGGAATCTATTTCGTTAAAATGCGTCTATTCCGCCAAAGCCTGCCCCGCCGACGATCCTGACGTTATCCACGGAAAACGCGTCCATGATATCTTTCAGATGTTCTTTCAGCAACAGGGTGCGCAGCCGTTCGCTGCCGGTAACGATCAGCAGGTTTTTGTCCGAACGGTTGATGTTCTGCAGCACGTTGAAGCGTTTGGCAAAGGTCTCGCTGCCGACTTTTTCCTTCAGCTTTGCAAGACAAGCCGCAATCTCCGGTTTTTCACCGGCCATACGCTCTTCCAGGGGGATAAACTCCGTAGAAGTCAGTCTGGGGTTTTCCACAAACTGCGCATCTTCTTCCAGACGGCCTTTACGGGCCAGGACTACCTTCTCACTCACTGCCTGCATGGAAATCGGTTCAAGAGCGGACATGTTACATTACCTCCTTAACATAACCAATGATAAATGTTCACACACAATCTCTGATAAACGTCGGAAGCATGTACCTGTGAGAGAGGAAGAAACGGGCAAAAAGGGATCCGCTGTCTGCCGCAGCGACAGCCGTCATACCTGCCATGCGTATCTTCAAGCACAAGCTAGTTAAAATAGTAATTTATTAGTAATAATTACTGTTATACGACCAATTTAATCATACAATTATTTTAACAAAATGTCAATCGGATTTCAGAAAATACGATACTTGTTTCGGATTATGCGAAACTGCATTCCCCAAGCGTTATTGATAACAATTATTGAAAATACTTTATGTTTTTAAAAAATGATTTGCGGCAATACCTATGTTAGATTATAATAGTAATGTACGGTGTTATCCAAAAACGCTATGTTCTAATGCAAAAAACGGCAGGTACATATGCACAGGGATAATACAACCCATGAGATTACAGACAGAGAAGCCAAAATTTTAAAACAGGAGGAATCAACATGAACGAAGCGAAAGCAATGGAAGAAATGAAACGGCTGAAAGGCACACAGACCGAGAAAAACCTGGCAGCAGCCTTTGCCGGCGAATCCCAGGCCCACGTAAAATATACGCTGTTTGCCCGCCAGGCGGAAAAGGACAGCAAGATGAGCCGCCAGATTGCCGATGTTTTGGATGAAACGGCCGCCCAGGAACGGGCCCATGCCAAAATTTGGTTCTGGCTGTTAGGCGATTTTTCCAAATCCACGGCAGAACACCTGAAAATGGCCGCGGACGGGGAAAACGAGGAATGGACCTCCATGTATCCGAAATTTGCCAAAACCGCCAAAGAAGAAGGTTTTGAAGAGATCGCCTTCCTGTTTGAGCGGGTTGCGGAAATCGAGAAGCGCCACGAAAAACAGTACCGCCTGCTGCTGGCAAATGTGGAGAACGAAAAGCTGTTCAAGCGGGACGAGAAAAAACTCTGGATGTGCGCCAACTGCGGCTTTGTATCGGAATCGGTGGAAGCGCCGGAAGAATGCCCCGTATGCGCCCATCCCCGATCTTTCTTTGCGATTAAGGCAGAGAATTATTGATACAGTTTTTAAAAATTCCTTGACAAAATTCAAACAAAGTGTTACTATGCAACTGTAAATTGCAAAAGGAAACAGCGCGCAAACCTTTTGTAGATTTATAAATCAACACGTACGAGACATCGGCGTCTGATTGTGAACTGCTCACAATCAGGCGCCTTTTTTCGTACCGGAAAGGGCTTGATCCGTATGAAAAAACTCTGTAAAAAAACAGCGGCAACGTTTTTTGCCGCCATATTGCTTTCCACATTACCGGTCTCCGCTTTTGCAGCGGATCCATTACCCCAGCGTTATTCTTCCGCGGACACCGTCTGGGTGCTGCTGGGAGCCGCGCTGGTCTTTTTTATGCAGCCTGGCTTTGCCATGTGCGAGACAGGCCTGACCCGGGCTAAAAACGCCGGTAATATCGTCATGAAGAACGTCATGGATTTTGCATTGGGTACGCCGGCTTTCTGGATCGTCGGCTTCGGGCTCATGTTCGGCACGGACATCGGCGGCTTCATCGGAACGCCGGACTTTTTCGTGACGAAATTCACGGTGGGGGAAGACGCGGGGTATCCGGTCATGGCTTTCCTCATTTTCCAGACTGTTTTTTGCGCCACAGCGGCTACCATAGTCTCGGGTTCTATGGCAGAGCGGACCAAGTTCTCTTCATACTGCATTTACAGCATTCTGATCAGTTTATTCATCTACCCCGTTTCCGGACACTGGATCTGGGGCGGCGGCTGGCTGGCCCAGATGGGGTTCCACGATTTTGCCGGTTCTACCGCCGTACACATGGTAGGCGGCGTATGCGCCTGCATCGGCGCATACCTGCTGGGTCCCCGCATCGGCAAATATAACGCGGACGGTTCCGTCAACGCCATTCCCGGACACAGCCTGCCTCTGGCCACCCTGGGGGTATTTATCCTATGGTTTGCCTGGTTCGGCTTCAACGGCTGCTCCACTGTCAGCCTGACCGGGGACGAGGCGATCCTGTCCGCTGCCCATATTTTTATGACCACCAACATGGCCGCTGCCATTGCGACCTGTACCGTGATGTTTTTTACCTGGTTCCGTTACGGCAAACCGGATGTATCCATGACCCTGAACGGCGCGTTGGCCGGTCTGGTCGCCATCACCGCCGGCTGTGACCTCGTGACCGTACCCGGCGCCTTTCTGATTGGGATCATCGCCGGAATCACCGTTGTCTGCTCCATTGAATTCATCGACCAGAAACTTAAGATCGACGACCCCGTAGGCGCCATTTCCGTGCACGGCGTCTGCGGCGCCCTGGGAACCGTCCTGACCGGATTATTGGCGGAAAAAGAAGGCTGGCTCTACTGCGGCGACCCGCACTTCTTCCTCACACAGGTCACCGGCGTAGCCTCTGTTATTCTGTACGTAGCCGTTGCAGCTTTCATCGTATTTAAAACAATCAAGTCCACCGTAGGCCTCCGGGTCACAGCCAAAGAAGAAATTGCCGGGCTGGATTTTGAAGAACACGGCCTTCCCTCTGCCTATGCGGATTTCATGCCGGCGCCGGAACATATCGTTGATACATCGGCCATACCCGCAAAACCGGATCCGGTTCTGAGCCCGCAGCGGGAAACCGCGCCGTCCGTTCCCGGGCTGCATCCTGTCACGCCCGACGGGCATGCCTATTCGTTGGTCACCATCATCACTTCCAAAGAACGATTCCTGCCTCTGAAAAATGCGTTGGAGAAGATCGGTATCACCGGCATGACGGTAACGGAAGTACACGGCTACGGCCTGCAGAAAGGCCATGCGGAAATGTACCGGGGCGCCTCCGTCGTTTCCCGCCTGCTGCCCAAAATCCGTCTGGACATCGTGGTCTCCGCCATCTCGCCCCGTATTATCATCGAAGTCGCCAAACAGGTTCTATACACCGGTAAATACGGGGATGGGAAGATTTTCGTTTCCACGATTGACAACGTGATCAAGATCCGCACCGGGGAAGAGGGCTTCGATGCGTTACAGGACTACCCGCTGTAAAAGAGAGTTTGACTTTTCGCATGCCCCGTGGTAAAGTAACGTTGTAGATGTCAAAGCAGACAGAGACCTTGCGTCTTTGCCTGCTTTTTTATTTTGGGAAATGCTGATTAATTCGTCTGCAGGCAGCAGAAACCGCAAGGCGGATAGTCTGTCAGTCTGCGGACGGTTCGGACAGAAAGAAGCGTGCAACATGGATAAAGTGAAAGAAGAATGCGGCGTTTTCGGTATTTTGGATCCGGAGGGCGGCAATGTAGCCCATTCCATCTATTACGGGCTCACGGCGCTGCAGCACCGGGGACAGGAAGCCTGCGGCATCGTAACTTCCGATACGAGCGGGCCGGTGGGTAATTATCACTGCCGCAAGAACGCCGGGCTGGTCAGTGAAGTCTTCCATGAAAACAGTCTGGAAAGCCTTCCGGGCAATTTGGGCATCGGGCATGTGCGTTACTCCACCACCGGCGGTTCCCGTCCGGAGAACGCCCAGCCGCTGGCCATTTCCTATATAAAAGGGACGCTGGCATTAGCCCACAATGGGAACCTGGTAAACACGGCCGACCTGAAATGGGAGCTTGTCCGGAACGGCGCTGTGTTCCACACCACCACCGATTCGGAAGTCATCGCCTTTTACCTTGCCAGAGAACGCGTCCATACCCAAACGATACAGGAAGCGGTGCTGGCTACCGCCCGGAAATTATCCGGGTCGTATGCGCTGGTCATCATGAGCCCCCAGAAACTGATCGGCCTGCGGGATCCCTACGGCTTAAAGCCTCTTTGTCTGGGGAAACGGGGCCAGACGTACATACTGGCTTCGGAAAGCTGCGCCCTGTCCGCCGTGGATGCGGAATTCATCCGCGATGTGGAACCGGGGGAAATGGTAACCCTGTCGGAAAAAGGCATAGAATCGGACCGTTCCCTGCAAACGGGAAGATGCGCCCACTGCATCTTTGAATATATCTATTTTGCCCGACTAGACAGCAGGCTGGACGGCATCAACGTATATGACGCCCGTATCGCCGCCGGACGGTCTCTGGCCCGGTCCCATCCGGTGGCTGCCGATCTGGTAACGGGCGTGCCGGAATCAGGGCTGCCTGCCGCCAAAGGATTTGCCTTAGAGTCGGGCCTTCCTTTCGGCTTCGCATTTTATAAGAACTCATACATCGGCAGAACTTTCATCAAGCCTTCCCAGGCCGAACGGGAAAGCGGCGTCCATCTGAAGCTCAGTGTGCTGGCCGCATCGGTAAAGGGAAAACGCATCGTACTGGTAGATGATTCCATTGTACGGGGCACCACCATGAAAAACCTGGTACAGATGTTAAAAGAAGCAGGCGCCACTGAAGTGCACGTCCGTATCAGCTCGCCGCCCTTCCGCCACCCCTGCTATTTCGGCACGGACGTCCCCTCCGAAGAGGAACTGATCGCCAACCGGCTTTCCCTTGAGGGAATTTGCCGAATGCTGGGAGCAGATTCCCTTGGCTATCTGGACCTGAAAGCCCTGCCGGAAATGGTAAAGGGCCTCCCCCTCTGCACCGGCTGTTTCGACAACAACTATCCCATGGAGATACCGGAACCGAAACCGCTTCCCTTCTGGTGCGGGGAATAAAACCCGTCAGCACTCCCTGTCATCGACATTTATGTTATAATATAAACAGCGAGCCTAAGGAATGGCTGATTAATTCGTCTGCACGCTGACTCTGTATCAGCGATTCGCACGCAAGCAAGCTTGCGGCTCTCTGCTTATGCCGGTGCCTTTTGTAAACGGCAGCGTCAATCGTACATATTCATTTAATCAGTGCTTCCCTGACAAAAATCTTGAAATGGAACGGAATGGAAAGTATGACTTCATTACTTACACAGGAACAATGGGATATCCTGGACGGCATGCGCAGCAACCTGGGACTGGCCGCCGACCTGGCCCAGGCCAAGATTTCACTGATCCTGCCCCTGGACCGCAGCCGGCAGCTCTGCGCATCTGCGGCGCAACTGTCGGGCAAACGAAAAGCGAAAGCAGGAGGAGACATTTGCTTTTTAAGCGTCTTCGACCAGGCAGAACCCCTCACCCGCTCGGAAAACACGGAACCGGAAGAGATGACCCGGGCTGCAGATGAACCGCTGATGACCCAGGCGCTGGCAGAAAACACCGTCACCGAAGGGTTCCGGGAAGTTGCGCCGGGCCAGTTCGCCCGGCTGAAGGTCTATCCGATCTGCGACGGGCACAACCGTTGCTTCGCCGCTGCCGCCTTTGAAGACCGGGAAGCTGATGTGGTATTCTGGGACGCCACCATGGACTTCCTGCACGGCAGCAAAACAGACTATGCCTCTAACAGCTGCTACCGCCGCCTGTCCAGTATCGACGGACTGGTACTGGTAAATGCCCGGGACGGGCTGATCCTTGCAGCCAACAATGCAGCCCGGCATATTTACCGGGTGCTGGGCGTCGGGCATCTGGTGGGCCGACGAACCAGCAGTGAAGAAATTAACTGGAACGGCATCGACAACGTCTTGTACACAGGCACGGCCGAAGAACAGGAACTGCAGAAGAAAGGCCTGTTCCTGGATTTCCGTTTTATCCCGCTGCATGCGGCAGGAGGTATAGAGCGCATCATTGTAGTTATCGAAGACGTAACCCAGCTGAAGCTGAAGGACGAGGAACTGCGGGTAAAGGCTGCGGTAATCCGGGAAATCCATCACCGCGTCAAGAACAACCTGCAGACCATCGCCAGCCTGCTGCGGCTGGAACAGCGCCGGGCAGCCTCGGAAGAAACAAAGGTCGTGCTGCGGGATTCCATCAACCGGATCAGCAGCATCGCGTTGGTACACGAATATCTTTCCGGTCAGGGCACGGAACTGGTGGACATCAATGAACTTGGCAACGGCGTGTACCGTACGGTCATGAGCAGCATGAAAACGCCGGACCTGGAACTGGAAATGAAATTTTCCGCCGATAACCTGCGGCTGCCCTCCCAGCAGGCGGCCAGCCTGGCGCTGGTGCTGAATGAATTATTGCAAAACGCGTTGGAGCACGGATTCGAAAACCGAAAAAAAGGAACGCTGACAGCTGCCATCAGCCGGCTGGATGAAGACGGAGGAAACCGGGAAAAACTCCAGGGCAAGGCAGCAGAAGCAGCGCAATACAGTGGCAATGCCAAAAAGGAAACCACAGACCGCCTGCTGTTACTGGTGAAAGATGACGGCGTAGGCCTGCCTGCCGGGTTTGACCTGCAGAAGACCAAAAGCCTGGGCCTGAAGATCGTGCAGACCGTCGTGCAGTCTGATTTAAAAGGAACCTTCAGCCTGGAACCGCGCACCGACGGAAACGGCACCGTGGCTAAAGTGGTCATTCATATATAATGGAGGGGAATGGGAAGTGAAACCGTTAAAGATACTGATTGCGGATGACGAAGCATTGCTGCGCCTGGACCTGCGGGAAATGCTGGAAGAAGCGGGACACACCGTCGCAGGAGAAGCGGAAAACGGAAAAATCGCAGTAAGCCTTGCGGAACGGGAACGGCCGGACTTGGTCATCATGGATGTGAAAATGCCGGAGATGGACGGCCTGGAAGCCGCCAAGCTCATCGGGGAAGCAAAACTGGCCCCGGTGCTGCTTCTCACCGCCTACAGCCAGCAGGAGATCGTACAGGAAGCAACCAATTCCGGCGTGTTCGCCTATTTGGTAAAACCGGTCCGGGAAGAGGAACTGTTTCCCGCCATTGAGATCGCCATCAGCCGTTTTGCCGCCTTCCAGCGGTTAAACGCCGCACTGGACAAGGCAAAGGACGATTTGGAGACCCGGAAACTGCTGGACCGGGCCAAGGGCATCCTGATGGATCAGTATAAATTTACAGAAAAAGATGCCTTCCAAGCCATGCAAAAGCTCAGCATGGATCGCCGGCTTTCCCTGAAGGCAGTGGCCAAAGCCGTGATTGCCAGCGCAGAGATACACGAAAAGGAAACAGGAAAAAAGAAAAGCAGAAAATGAATTTTTATTCATGTTTTATTTGACAAAGCCCCGGTAGCAGTGTTAAAATTCTATAGATAACAAAGGCGTTCTTTGCCGTGCAAATTTGCGTACGGCAAGGGGCGCCTTTATTTTGTTGGGCTGCGGACTGTTCGGCTTTGCTTTTATGAATTTTGCGGCGAAGGCTGTCAGCTCTTCTCCGAAAGGAAGCGGCCCGGGAAGAAATGAAATGAAATCGAGGCAACTATTATGGCAATCAACTTCAACCGGAAGATCCTTCTGGAAGACGGGCAGGAGTACTACGGCTATGGCTTCGGCGCAACCGGGGACAAAGTACTGGAAATCGTCTTCAATACTTCCATGGTGGGCTATCAGGAGATCCTGTCGGATCCCTCCTACACGGACCAGGCCGTGGTAATGACCTACCCTCTCATCGGCAACTACGGTATGGCAGAAGAGGATTACGAGTCTGCACACCCCAGTATCGGGGCACTGATCGTACGGGAGTACAATGACGAGCCTTCCAACTTCCGCAGCGCGGCAACCCTGGGGGAAGTTATGAAGAAATACGGTATTGTCGGCGTCTGGGGCGTAGACACCCGTAAACTGAACCGGAGCATCCGGGACTTCGGCAGCCGCAGGGCGCTGGTCACCGATGCCGCCACCCCGCGGGAAAATGGACTACAACTATTGAAGGAAAGCAGCCTCCCCACCGATGCCGTTTCCCGGGTAAGCCGGAAAACCCCAGCGGAAATCCCGGCAGAGCAGGCGCGTTTTCATGTGGCCGCCATCGACTGCGGCATGAAGCAGAACATCGTCCGTTCCCTGAACAAGCGGGGCTGCAGCGTGACAATCGTCCCCTGGGATACCACGGCAGAAACGATCCGGTCACTGCAACCGGACGGTGTCTTCATTTCCAACGGGCCCGGGGATCCTACGGACGTTCCTCAGACCATCGAAACCATCCGGCAGCTGCTGGGAACCGTTCCCATCTTCGGCATCTGCCTGGGCCACCAGATCATCTCCCTGGCCTACGGCGCCAGAACCTACAAGCTGAAGTTCGGCCACCGGGGCGGCAACCATCCTGTGAAAAATCTGGAGACGGGCAAAATCGAGATTACCTCCCAGAACCATTCCTATGCGGTGGACAAGGACAGTCTGCGCCATACGCCCCTGAAGGTAACCCACATGAACCTGCTGGACCAGACGGTAGAAGGTGTGAAATGTGAAAAAGACCGGGTGTTCAGCGTCCAGTACCATCCGGAAAGCGCCCCCGGCCCTCAGGACAGCGCCTACCTCTTCGACCGCTTTATCCACATGATGGAGGAAGGGGGTACGCACCATGCCTAAAAGAACAGATATTAAAAAAGTACTCGTCATCGGCTCCGGCCCCATCGTCATCGGGCAAGCTGCCGAGTTTGACTATGCAGGCACCCAGGCCTGTCTGGCCCTGAAAGAAGAAGGATATCAGGTCATCCTCTGCAATTCCAACCCGGCCACCATCATGACCGATACCAGCATGGCTGACAAAGTGTACATGGAACCCCTGACCCTGGAATACATCGCCAAGATCATCCGCTTCGAGCGGCCCGACGCCATTCTGCCTGGCATCGGCGGCCAGACGGGCCTTAACCTGGCCATGCAGCTGGAAAAGAAAGGCATCCTGGCCGAGTGCCGGGTAGAACTGCTGGGCACCGACAGCCATTCCATCGAACAGGCGGAAGACCGGGAACTGTTCAAGGAACTCTGTGAGTCCTTAGGGGAACCGGTGCTGCCTTCCGATATCGCAGGTACCGTGGAAGACGGCCTGAACGTGGCGGAAAAGATCGGTTACCCGGTCATCCTGCGCCCTGCCTTTACCCTGGGTGGGACCGGCGGCGGTTTTGCGGACAACGAAACGGAGTTCGTGCCCCTGATGAAACACGCCCTGGAACTCTCTCCCGTCCGGGAAGTGCTGATTGAAAAAAGCATCAAGGGCTTCAAGGAAATCGAATACGAAGTGATGCGGGATAAAAACGATACCGCCATCACCATCTGCAACATGGAGAACCTGGACCCGGTGGGCATCCACACCGGGGATTCCATCGTGGTCTGCCCGTCCCAGACCCTGACCAACAAGGAATACCACATGCTGCGGGACAGCGCCCTGAAAATCATCCGGGCGCTGAAAATCGAAGGTGGGTGCAACGTCCAGTTCGCTCTGGACCCCAACTCCTTCCAGTACTATTTAATCGAAGTCAACCCCCGTGTCTCCCGTTCCTCCGCCCTGGCTTCCAAGGCCAGCGGCTACCCTATCGCCCGAGTATCCGCCAAGATCGGTATCGGCATGACCCTGGACGAGATACAGATCGCCAACACCCCCGCCTCTTTTGAACCCGCGCTGGATTACGTGGTGACCAAGCTGCCCCGCTTCCCCTTCGATAAATTCGCCGACGCCAACAACGCCCTGTCCACCCAGATGAAAGCCACCGGGGAAGTGATGAGCATCGGCCGGACCTTTGAGGAAAGCCTGCTGAAAGGCATCCGTTCCCTGGAAATCGGCGCCTTTCATATTCATCTGCGCAAGTTCGATACCATGAGCCGGGAAGAGCTCCTTGCGTATATCCGCATCGGCACGGACGACCGGATCTACGCCATCGCCCAACTGTTCCGCCTGGGCTGCGACGTGGACAGCATTGCAAGACAGACAGCCATAGACCGGTTCTTCCTCCGTAAAATCCGGAAAATCGTGGCGATGGAAGACGAAATCCGCAACCACCCCGACGACATCCCCACACTGCGGGACGCCAAGAAACACGGCTTTTCCGATAAAGAAATCGGCCTGCTGTGGAACAAAACGGAAACAGAGATTTATCGTTTCAGACAACAAAACGACGTCAAACCGACATATAAAATGATTGACACCTGCGCTTCCGAATTTGAAAGCTATATCCCCTACTTCTATTCTACCTACGAAGAAGAAAACGAGTCCCGTGTTTCGGATAAAAAGAAGATCGTAGTGCTGGGTTCCGGTCCTATCCGTATCGGCCAGGGGGTGGAGTTCGATTACTCCACGGTCCACGCGGTGCAGACTATTCAAAAAGCAGGTTACGAAGCCATCATCATCAACAACAATCCGGAAACGGTCTCCACCGATTACACCTGCTCCGACAAGCTGTACTTCGAGCCCCTCTGCCCGGAAGACGTGATGAACATTATCGAACTGGAACAGCCGGAAGGCGTTATCGTCACTTTAGGCGGACAGACAGCCATCAACCTGGCCGACCCGCTGAAGGAACGGGGCGTTAAGATTATCGGCACGGACTGCGACGCCATCGACCGGGCGGAGAACCGGGACCTGTTCGAAAAGCTGCTGCTGTCCCTGCACATCCCCCAGCCCCGGGGCGAAGCCGTCACCAGTATCGAGGCCGGCATGGAAGCGGCCCGCCGCATCGGGTACCCCGTCCTGGTGCGTCCCAGCTTTGTGCTGGGCGGCCGGGCCATGCAAATCGTGGGAAAGGAAAAGGATATGCACGACTATCTGAAAACCGCGGTGGAGGTGGACGAAGACAAACCCGTGCTGGTAGATAAATACATCCGGGGCAAGGAAGTGGAAGTGGATGCGGTCTGCGACGGGGAGCACGTGTTCGTGCCCGGCATCATGGAACTGGTAGAACGGACCGGCGTCCATTCCGGCGATTCCATCAGCGTATATCCTTCCTACAGCCTGTCCGAAAAAGTGAAGGAAACCATACTGGATTATACGGAGAAGCTTGGTTTGGGCATAGGCATCAAAGGGCTGTTCAACATCCAGTTCATCGTGGACGCCAACGAACAGGTCTATATTATTGAAGTAAACCCACGGTCTTCCCGGACCGTCCCCTTCTTATCCAAGGCCACCGGTTACAGTCTGGCGGACATCGGCACCCTGGCTATTTTAGGCGTATCCCTCCGGGAACAGGGCATCACCGAACGGTATCCGAAAGAAAAGACCCGGTACTATGTGAAGTGCCCCGCCTTCTCTTTCTCCAAACTCCGGGGCATGGACGCCTATCTTTCGCCGGAAATGAAGTCCACCGGGGAAGCCATCGGCTACGACGATAAGCTGCACCGGGCCGCCTTCAAGGCTCTGATTGCCTCCGGCCTGACCCTGAAAAATTACGGCACCATCGTGGTCAGCGTGGCAGACGAAGACAAGGAAGAAACCATTCCGCTGATCCGGCGTTTCTATAACATGGGCTTCAACATCGAAGCCAGCACCCTGACAGGAGAAGTGCTGCGGGAGCACGGCATCCGCACCCGGATCCGCCACAAACCCAGCGAGGGCAGCGAAGAGATACTGGACTCGATTCGTGCGGGGTACGTGAGTTACGTCATCAACACCCGGGCCATCCTCTCCGGCGTCCACTACGGCGACGGCGTGGCGATACGCCGGGTAGCCGCCCAGAACAATGTGGTGATGCTCACCTCCCTGGACACCGTCCGCATGCTGCTGGATGTGCTGGAAGAAGTGACTATGGGGATTTCGACGATTGACGCGAAATAATAATACAAAACCAGCGGCGGGAAAAACTTAGTAAAACCGTGCCCGTTTGCTATTTCATGGACTCATTCGCCTGTGGCTTCGAAACTCGGTGCTTCGCACCTCAAACAGTCTCGCCACGTGCGGCTCATTTCGTCTTATGAAATTACGCAAACAGTCCCGATATTTTACTTAGTTTTTCCCGCCGCTGGCTTTCCATTTAACTACTATGATTCAATCGCCTCTAAGTCTATAAAATCCAGTAGCAAAATCTATATGCACAAACACAAAAAAAATCGACAACACTGCCGGAATGCGTCTTCCCGGCAGCATTGTCCAAACAAAGGAAAGGTAAAAAATGTAAGAGAGAGTCTTTATTGTGAAAAACCAACAGTCAGGCATGAGAGCGCTGACAGTCAGTTTTTGCACGCAATGCTATTGTATGGGACAAGTTCGATAGAAAACGAAGCGTCAGCCTTTTTTTCTGTGGCTGCTGCCGCCTTACTGTCGTTGTCCGTTCAGCTGTTGATGCCGAACAGCAGCTCGCCGTAGGTCGGATACGGCAGGTACTCCTTGCCCAGCAGCACTTCCACCTCGTCGCCGCTCCTGCGGAGCGCTTCCATGGCCGCCAGAACCTTGTTGTGATACACGGTGCTGGCCTTTTTCTGGTCTTCGATGGCTTCTGCTTTGGCCAGTTCTTTCGCCAGGGTTTCGCCGTCTTTATACATAGCCTCCGTAGCGTCCTGCAGCTTTTTCAAAAATGCCACATCCGGTTTCAGCCCCAGCGCTTTCTCATTCAGGGCAGTTTCGGATAAATCTTTCAGGTATTTTTTGGCAGCCGGCAGCAGGTCTTTATGCAGCATATCCAGCATGGTCAGGGCTTCGATGTTCAGGGTCTTGTTGTACAGTTCGTACTGAATCTCGCAGCGGGACAGCACTTCCGTCTTGGTAAAGATGCCGTGCTTCACCACCAGGTCCACGTTCTTCTTGCTGGTCATGCAGGCCAGGGCTTCCGGCGTGGATTTATTGTTATACAGCCCGCGCTTCGCCGCTTCTTCCACCCAGGCGTCGGTGTAGCCGTTGCCGTTGAACACGATGCGCTTATGATCCAGGTAGATTTCTTTTACCAGTTTTTTCACGGCGGCGTCCAGTTCTTCCGGCGCGGTGCCTTCCAACTTATCCGCCACCCACTCCAGTTCTTCTGCCACAATGGTGTTCAGGTAGGCATTGGGACAGGCCAGGCTGGCCTGGGAACCTGCCATGCGGAATTCAAACTTGTTGCCGGTAAAGGCAAAGGGAGACGTCCGGTTGCGGTCTGTGTTATCTTTGCTCACCGCGGCCAGGGTGTTGCCGCTGAGTTTCATCTGGATATGACCGTTGGTTTTATACTCCTGCCCGGAAGCAATGGCTTCCAGCACCCCGGTGAGTTCTGTGCCCAGGAAGATGCTGACGATGGCCGGCGGTGCTTCGTTGGCGCCCAGACGGTGATCGTTGCCTGCGCTGGCCACGGTGCCACGCAGCACGTCCTGATATTCATCGATACCTTTGATGATGGCCGCCAGGAACAGCAGGAACTGGTTGTTGTGATACGCGTCGCTGCCGGGATCCAACAGGTTTTTCCCTTCCAGGGTGGACAGGGACCAGTTGTTGTGCTTGCCGCTTCCGTTCACGCCGTCAAAGGGCTTTTCATGGAGCAGGCAGACCATGCCGTGCTTTAAGGCGATGCGTTTCATGAATTCCATGGTCAGCTGGTTGTAGTCGCAGGCCAGGTTCACGGAAGTATAAACGGGGGCTAGTTCGTGCTGGGCGGGTGCGACTTCGTTGTGCTCCGTTTTTGCCGGAATCCCCAGCTTCCACAGTTCTTCGTCCAGTTCTGCCATGAAGGCCTTCACCCGGGGTTTGATGGCTCCGAAATAATGGTCTTCCATCTCCTGCCCTTTGGGCGGCTTGGCCCCGAACAGGGTGCGGCCCGCAAAAACCAGGTCCTTCCGTTTTTCCCACATGGCCTTGTCTACCAGGAAATACTCCTGTTCCGGGCCCACGTTGGTGATGACTTTTTCTGTATGTATGCCGAGAATCGCCAGTAGCCGTCTGGCCGCTTCGCTTAATACGGCGATGGAGCGCAGCAGAGGCGTCTTCTTGTCCAGTACGTCCCCGGTATAAGAGCAGAACGCGGTGGGAATGTACAGACAGTCGTCTTTGATAAAAGCGTAGCTGGTAGGATCCCAGGCGGTGTAGCCCCGGGCCTCAAAGGTGGCACGCAGGCCGCCGGACGGGAAGCTGGAAGCGTCCGGTTCGCTCTGGATCAGATCCTTGCCGGAGAAGTCCATAATGACCCGGCCGTCCGCCGCCGGGGCGATAAAGCTGTCGTGCTTTTCCGCCGTAATCCCTGTCATGGGCTGGAACCAGTGGGTGAAATGGGTGCAGCCGTTTTCCAGCGCCCAGTCTTTCATAGCATACGCCATCATATCGGCCAGTTCCCTTGTCAGGGGCAGACCCTCTTCCACCATCTTGCGGAACGTGCGGAAGGTTTTGGCCGGAAGCCGGTCCTTCATCACCCGTTCATTAAACGTCAGACTGCCAAATAATTTCGGGACATTAACCATGTTCGCTTCTCCTTTCTGTGCCGGGAACCGCCTTACACACAACCGGACAACCCGGAGGTTCCGTTTCCTGTTCCGGCGTTCCTGGCTATATACGCTTATGCAAGTCTTCTGTCCACAGCCCGGAGCAGCCGCTTCTGCCCCCTCATTACGCAGAAATAACGCGGCTGTCGGACTGCTTCCGGAACAACATGTTCCTCAACATAAATAAGATAAATGCAACGTTGGGATATGCAATGCAGCTGCATTTGCGCAGCCTCTATTCAACCGTTACCGACTTGGCCAGATTTTTCGGTTTGTCGATATCGCAGCCGTTTTCCCTGGCCACGTAATAGGCCAGCAGCTGCAACGGTACAATTTCCACCACTGCGGAAAACAGGGCGTCAATCTTCGGGATAAACAGCAGGTCATCGGCAACGGAAACGATCTTCTGATTGTTCCGGAAGGTCAGGGCCAGCACTTCCGCGCCCCGGGACTTCACTTCCACGATATTGCTCAGGGTCTTTTCCATGATGGCGGGATTGCCGCACAAGGCAATGACAGGCTGGTGCTCTTCTATCAGGGCGATGGTCCCGTGCTTTAACTCCCCTGCCGCGTAGGCTTCCGCATGCAGATAGGATATTTCTTTCATCTTCAGCGCCCCCTCCAGGGCGATAGCGTAATCCGTGTTCCTTCCAATAAAGAACAGGGATTTGCTGGCGTGATACTTCTTCGCCAGCGCAGGAATCGATGCGTTCAGGTCAAAGGCCTGCTGGATCTGCCGTGGCAGCGCCTGCAGGGCAGTCAGCAGTTTCCGGTCTTCGCCTTCCGTACGTCCCAGCTGTCCCGCAAAATAGACGGCCAGTAAATACAGCACCGTCACCTGGGTGGTATAGCCTTTCGTAGTGGCCACGGCAATTTCCGGGCCGGCCCAGGTGTATACGGTATAATCTGCCAGCTTGGCCACGGTGCTGCCAACCACATTGACCACCGCCAGCGTCCTGGCTCCTTTAGCCTTGCATTCCTTCAGGGCCGCAATGGTGTCCGCCGTTTCCCCGGACTGGGATATCACAATGACCAGCGTCCGGTTATCAATGAGCGGGTCGCTGTAGCGCAGTTCGCTGGCCAGCACCACTTCCACCGGAATGCGGCACAGCTTTTCGATGGCATATTTCCCGGCGCAGCCCGCATAATAGGCCGAACCGCAGGCGGTAATGATGATCTTGCGGATTTCCCCGATTTCAGAAGCGGTTAAGCCCAGTTCTTCAAATACGACCTTCCCCTCTTTGATCCGGGGCGCAATGGTCGCCTTCACCGCGCCGGGCTGTTCCATGATTTCCTTCAGCATGAAATGCTCATAGCCGCCCTTTTCCGCCGCCTGCACGTCCCACAAGATGCGGGTAACCTTCTTCCGGATTTCCTGACCGGTACAGTCAAATATCTTGATGGTTTCGCAGGAGAGTTCCGCGAATTCGCCGTCTTCCAGATAAATCACGTTACGGGTGTGGTTCACCAGCGCCGTCACATCGGAAGCGAAATAGTTCTCCCCGATGCCGACCCCCAGGATCAGCGGGCTGGCTTCCCGGACTGCGTAAATCTTGCCCGGTTCTTCCGAACAGATGACGCCCAGCGCGTAGGAACCCTGCAGACGGTTCGTCGTCTTCAGCAACGCCTTCCGCATGTTGCCCCGGTAATACATTTCTATCAGATGGACGATGACTTCCGTGTCGGTTTCACTTTCAAAATGGTAGCCGTCACGAATCAGTTCGTCCCGCAACTGCATATAGTTTTCGATGATGCCGTTGTGTACCACCGCAAAACGGCCGTCATTGCTCAGATGGGGGTGTGCGTTTTCTTCCGTAGGCGCCCCGTGGGTAGCCCAACGGGTGTGGCCGATCCCTGTCGACCCAGGCACGTCTGCCCCGTCCCGGGTTTTCTCGCACAAATTCGCAATGCGCCCCGTAACCTTGCTCACGGTAATCTTCTGTCCGTCCATGACGGCAATGCCTGCCGAATCATAGCCCCGATATTCCAGTTTTTTCAATCCGTCCAGCAGGAGCGGCGCGGCGCTTTGCACACCGGTAAATCCAACAATTCCACACATAAAGACTGCCTCCCTGAATTGGTTTTTCTCTCTTTTATAAAATAAAAAGCAACAAAGACGGTTGGACTGAGTGTCCACTTGCAACGTCTTTGTTGCTGAGTTAACTGCTTGTTACAACTGCTTACGCAGCCGTGCCACCGCTTCTTCCGTAGCTTCCCGGCTGGCAAAGGCGGTCAGGCGGAACCAGCCTTCCCCCCGGCTGCCGAAGCCGGAACCCGGCGTACCTACAATGCCCAGCTTCTCCAGCAGGAAATCGAAAAACTCCCAGGACTTCATCTGCCGGGGGCACTGCAGCCAGATATAAGGCGAATTCGTGCCGCCGTAATATAAAATCCCTTTTTCTTCCAGCGCCTGGCCGATCAGCCGGGCGTTTTCCTTATAATAGGCCAGGTTGGCCCGGCACTGTTTCTGCCCTTCCGGCGTAAAGACCGCTTCCGCAGCCCGCTGTACCACATAGGGAACCCCGTTGAACTTGGTGGTCTGCCGCCGCAGCCACATCTTATTCAACGACAGTTCCTTACCGCTTTTGGTCTTGCGTTTCAACGCCAGGGGCACTACCGTATAGCCGCAACGGGTACCGGTAAAGCCTGCCGTTTTGGAAAGGGAGCAAAGCTCAATAGCGCATTCCTTCGCTCCTTCGATCTGGAAAATACTGCGGGGCAGTTCCCCGTCTTCGATAAACGCTTCGTAGGCTGCATCGTACAGAATCACCGCGCCGTTTTGCCGGGCATACGCCACCCACTCTTTGAGCTGCGCTTTGGAATAGGCAGCCCCGGTGGGATTATTGGGGGAGCACAGATAAATGATATCTGCCTTAACGGCCGGATCCGGCATGGGCAGGAACCCGTTCTCCGGCGTTCCCTCCATGAACCGGATCTTTCGCCCCCTCATTCGATTGGTATCCAGGTAGACCGGATAGACAGGATCCGGAACCAGGATCACGTTGGCATCGTCAAAAATATCCGTAATATTGCCACAGTCGCTTTTCGCGCCGTCGCTGATAAAGACCTCGGAAGTTTCCAGCGTAACGCCGAAGCCTGCGTAATACTTCACCAGCGCTTCCTGCAGAAAGCCGTAGCCCTGCTCCGGTCCGTAACCCCGGAAGGTTTCCTTCACGCCCATTTCCGCTGCCGCTTTCTGCATCGCTTCCACTACGACCGGCGCCAGGGGCAGCGTCACATCGCCGATCCCCAGACGAATGATCTTCTGTTCCGGATGGGCGGCAGAATACGCCGCCACTTTATGCGCCACCTGCGAAAACAGATAACTGTCCTGCAAGGCGGTAAAATTCTCATTGACCCATGCCATGATGTAAAAGGCTCCTTTGCAAATAAAAAAGCAACAAAGAGAAACGGATAAAACAATCCGCAACCTCTTTGTTGCTTATGGAGTTATTATAATACCCCGTAACCGTTTTGTAAAGAAGAAATTTGGAAATTTACTCAGACAGTACGGCTTCTTCCGGCTTATTCGTCAGCCCCAGCTTCTTCAGCATTTCCATGTCGCTGGCAATCGTCGCAGCGCCGGCCGTGGTCAGCATATTGCCGGTGATGGAAGCGGACGCCCCCCGGCCAATGACCGTCTCCCCGGACTTCGGCAGAATGCCGCGCCCCGCCCCCAGGCGGATGTTTGCCGTGGGGTTGATGAAACGGAAGATAGCGACCGTACGGGCCACATCTTCCGCGGAAATCTGCGGGGTATCCTGCAGCGGCGTGCCCTTGATCGGCATCAGGGCGTTCAGCGGAATGGACTCAATTCCCAGTTCGGCCAGCGTCAGCGCCATATCGATACGGTCGTCCCAGGTTTCCCCCATGCCGATGATACCGCCGGAGCAAACGCACATGCCTTCTTTTTGGGCAATCTTTATGGTTCGGATCTTATCCTCAAAGGTGTGGGTGGTACAGATATTCGGGAAATTGCGGCGGGAGGTTTCGATATTATGATGATAGCTGGTAACGCCCGCTTCCTTCAGGCGACGGAACTGTTCCGCGTCAATAAACCCCATGGAAGCGCAAAGTTCGATTTTCAGCTTTGCGTGCATCTCTTTATAGGCTTCAATGGCTTTATCGAAATCTTTGCCTTTTAACGCCCGGCCCGCCGTGACGATAGCAAAGCGGTTCACACCCGCGTCCTGGTTTGCTTTTGCAGCCGCAAAAATCTTGTCTTTCGGCAAAAAGCCGTATTCGTCAATGCCGGTATGGTTGCAGGCGGCCTGGGCGCAGTATTTGCAGTCTTCACTGCAGCGTCCGCTCCGCCCGTTGATGATGGAGCAGAAATCCACCAGGTTCCCGCAGAAATGCTTCTGCAGTTTGCCGGCACAATCCAGCATTTCTTCCAGATCTGCCGTTAACAGCAGTTCCTTGTCCAGATTTTCACGGGTGATCCGGTACCCTTCCTTTAGTATCTTTTCCGTCAGTTCCGCAATGGTCATAACATGTTGCCTCTTTTCTGTATTTTAGTCAACAAATTCAATGTTAACGTTAACATAATTATAGTTAACTTAACAGGATTCGTCAACCCAAATTATAAAAAGGAAGCAAAAAGCTGTTGTATCTCTTTCACATCGCTTGTTTTCGTTAGCGCCAGCTGCAGCAGTATTTTCGCTTTTTGCGGATTCAACGGACCGGCGGGGATAAAGCCGTTTACCGCCGTCATCGCCTCTGACAGCACCACGACACCGCCGCCGCAACGGGTGGCAATCACTACCGGCACGCCGGAAGCAGCCGTTTCCTTTAACAGGCCCGTCAGTTTTTCCGGCACGCTGCCGTTACCGCAGGCCGCATACACTAAACCTCTGGCTCCGTCCCGGAGAGCCGCCTTCACAAACAGTCCGTCGTCACCGCCCACGTAGCCGTAGATGATCCTCACCTTGGGAAGCTGCGTAAGGTTTTTTACAGAAACGGATCCGCTGTGGTTTGGCAACGCACACGCGCCGCTCTCATTCCAGCAGATCTTCTCATCGATAATAACGCCCATCGGGCCCCTTCCCGGGGACTGGAACGCTTCCAACGCGTTGACGTTGACTTTTGTAACGGTTTCCGCCCCGTTGATCTGCCCGTTCATCACCACCAGTACGCCGCGTCCTGTTGCGCTTTTGTCTGCCGCGACCTGCACAGACTGCCAGATGTTCATGGGACCGTCCGCGCTGATGGCCGTAGCCGGACGCATTGCGCCTGTCAGCACAATGGGTTTGTCCGTCTTTACCGTCAGCTGCAGGAAATACGCCGTTTCTTCCTGGGTATCCGTACCGTGGGTGATCACAATGCCGTCCACGTCCTTCCGCTCTGCCGCGGCCTCCACTCGCTCTGCCAGCTGCAGCCAGATTGCTTCTTGCATATCTTTGCTGTCGATATTGCAAAGCTGCTCGCCGGAAAGGTTCGCCAGCTTATCCAGCCCCAGTACGGATGCGATGAGCTGTCCGACCGTCAGTTCCCCTGCTTTATAGCCTACCGTGGCCGCCGCCGAAGCCGCCCGCCCGGCGATGGTGCCGCCGGTTGCGATGATGTGCACGTTTGCCTTTCGTTTCATAGTGTTTCAACCTCTTCCAATAAAATAATTGTCTCTTCGCCTGCTTGTCTGTTTTATTATATCATACAACAGACCGATTCAGAATATAACACTGATTAAGGAAACGGCGCATCAAAACAGAAAATCCGGTATCAGTCTGCTTACGACCGATACCGGATTATATGATTATCTGTGTTATGAAACGATGCAATTCAATTAGTCAAACACATATTATAAAAACCTGCTTAAATGAAATACTCGATGGCTTTTTCTTCCGTCAGCTTCGTGCGCGTATCAAACAGCAACACCGCTTCCCGTTCCGCTTCACTGCCCAATGCGTAAGGAGCCTGCGTTTCCCGGTTAAAATATGAAAAGGGCACAATACGGTTGTAATGGAACGGGTGGTCCGTCGTGTTTTCTATTTCAGTTTCCGCAAGTCCGTCAGGCAGGTAGTAAGGGTCAAACAGATAAACGCGTCCCTCCTTTTCCCCGGTGAGCAGCACATAGTGCTCCCCGTCCAGATACAGCCGTACCACCGCCACGCCGTTCCGGTGCAGCGCGTCCACAAGGGTACCGTGGGCATCCATGCGCACGTCCCTGCCGGAAAGGTAACGGCTTTCTACCGGCAGGATACCGGTCTTGCCCACGCCGTCCAGCCAGTTGCTGAGAAACATCATGGCCATGCGGGAGGTGCCGCGTTTCCCCGGCGCGCCGCCGCTTCCGTAGCAATCCAGCGAGTACAGCATGATGTTACGGATCAGTTCCGGCGAAATCTCCTCCCGCTGGAACAGGTAATTCAGGGCGTTCAGCAGGGAAGTTGGCCCGCAGTCATATTCTGAAACCTGATAACGCAATGGGATTTTCATATCTATCCCCTCCCGGGTTTATCCAGCGCTTTTTCCAATGTTCGCCAGGAAAGCAGCGCACACTTTACCCGCGCCGGCATATGGGAAATGCTTTGCAGCGCCGCTGCGTCCTCCAGTTCTTCCAATTCGCCGACATCCGTAACCTCGCCTTTAATCATACGCTGGAACAGCGCGATCAGGCTTCCCGCTTTTTCCACAGACTGCCCTTTGATTAAATTGATCATCAGGGAAGCGGATGCCTGGGAAATGGCGCAGCCGTTCCCTGTGAAGGACGCATCTGCGATCCGGCCGTCCTGCACTTCCAGTTCCAGTGTGATCTCATCGCCGCAGCTTGGGTTGTGCCCTTTTTCACAGCAGGTGGGATGCGGCAGATGACGCCGGTTTTCCGGGTTACGGCTTTCTTCTGCAATCAGTTCCGTGTAAATCTCCGATAATCCGTTCACAGTCGCATCACCTTCCTTACCTGTTGTAATGCTTCGATCCAGCGGTCGATGTCTTCCCGGGTATTATACAGGTAAAAGCTGGCCCGGCAGGTTGCGTTCTGCCCCAGATAACGCATCAGAGGCTGAGCGCAGTGATGCCCCGCCCGAATCGCCACCCCCTGCGCGTCCAGAATCGTTGCCACGTCGTGGGGGTGCACATCCTTAACATTAAAGGTAATGATTCCCGTCTTATTGTTTCGCCGCGTATCGCAGCCGTACAGTTCAATGAACGGCAATTCCCGCAAGCGGGGCAATGCGTAATCCAGCAGTTCCTTTTCAATCTGTTCAATCCTGGCAAAGGTAAACTGTTCCAGATAGTCGATCGCAGCCGTCAGACCGGCCGCCCCGCCCACGTTCTGGGTCCCCGCTTCAAACTTGGCGGGCAGTTCCGCAAACGTAGCGTCCTGTTCTTCCACGTATTCGATCATATCCCCGCCCATAAGGAAGGGCGGCATCGTTTCCAGCAGTTCTTTTCTTCCGTACAGCACGCCGATACCCATGGGACTCAGCAGTTTGTGCCCGCTGAAAGCGAAAAAATCCGCGCCCAGTTGCTGTACGTCAACCTGCATGTGCGCGGTGCTCTGGGCACCATCCACTACACAAACCGCGCCCACGCTATGCGCCTTGTCCGCAACACGCCGCACGTCGTTCACCAGGCCCAGCACGTTGGATACTTGGGTTACAGCAACAATTTTGGTTTTCTCCGTTATTTTGGTCTCTATATCGTCTTCGGAAAGGTTTCCATCCTTTTCCAGATACATATATTTCAGTTTTGCGCCTCTTTGCCTGGCCACCCGCTGCCAGGGTACAAGGTTGCTGTGATGCTCCGCGACAGAGATCACGATTTCATCGCCGGGCTGTACAAAGTTCAGGCCATAACTGTACGCAACAAGGTTCAAAGCCTCTGTGGCATTTTTGGTGAAAATGATTTCCTCCGGCCTGGCTGCATGTATGAACCGCTGTACCCGCGCCCGGGCCTGTTCGTATATTTCCGTAGCTTTCACGCTGAGTTCGTAGGCGCCCCGGTGGGGATTGGCATTGCAGCCCCCGTAATATCCACAAAGCGCCCGCACCACATGCTCCGGTTTCTGGGTCGTTGCGCCATTGTCCAGGTACACCAGCGGCTGTCCGTTCATTTTTCGGTTCAATATCGGAAAGTCTTTCCGGAATTCAACGCTGTTCATGTTCGATCTGCTCCTCAACCACTCTGCTGATTTCCTCTCTCAGCTCCGCATCGGGAACCCGCTCCAGTACCGTGGCGAACAAAGCGCCCACCACCAGTTTCTGAGCTTCCTTCTCATCCAGCCCGCGGCTCATCAGGTAGAACAGTTTAGACTTGTCCAGCCTGCCTGCACTCACTGCGTGTTGCCCGTTCACATCCTCTTCGGCGGAAAGCATCAGCGGCACACTGCGGTTGCGAATCCCCTCGTTCAGCAATACGACCTCTTCCTTTTCCCGGCCGGTGCTGCCCTTGCTTCCTGCTTTAAAATCCAGGGTACCGCGGAATATTTTCGCCGCGCTGTCCTGCAACGCGCCCCTCACCTGCATATTGGCTTCCGTCTTCTTCCCTGCCTGTGTAATTACATAATTCAAATCTATGCTGCGCGTGCCGTCGCCGAAATACAAGGCCGCTACGTCCGCTTTGGAACCATCGCCTGCCAGATGGATCTTCACCTGTGCAAGCACACGGGACGCCCCGATCTCCGCCCCCGTGTAATAAACCTGCGCGTCCTTTTCAGCCGTTACCGTTACACTGCAGGTTCCGGCTTTATCCGGGGGAAGCAGCTGCAATTGAACCAGCTGGAGCGAGCCGCCTTCCGCCACGTGGGCTGTAATTTCCGTCCGCTGTTCCGTTCGGTTGGCGATCACCTGAGTAACATGTTGCCCTGCCGGAACTTCAATTTGCGTTTTACGGACCGGCGTTGGCAACATCTGTATTTCTTCCGGCAGATACGCTTCGTTGACCCCAAGCCAGCGCCAGGTAGGCACAGGAAGGGTACTGAATATTTCTTTTTCCATGTCTGCTACCTCATCCCATGCTGCCAACCAATTCCAGGTTGATCAGGTTGTTCATTTCCACGGCATACTCCAGCGGCAGCGCTTTGGCTACCGGTTCTACAAACCCGCGCACGATCATAGCCTGGGCTTCTTCTTCCGCAATGCCCCGACTGGTCAGGTAAAAGATCGCTTCATCGCTGATGCGTCCGATTTTCGCTTCATGCCCTATTTCCACATCATCGGTTTCAATATCCATCACCGGAAGCGTATCACTGCGGCTCTTTTCATCCAGCAGCAACGATTCGCAATTGACCAGGCATTTCGCCCCTTTGGCCCCGGGGGTCACCTTTACGGCGCTACGGTAGGTGGCTGCTCCGCCGGATTTGGAAATCGTCCGGGTGTTGATATTGGCGCTTGTATTTGGCGCCAGCATGACCACCGTCGCCCCCGTGTCCAGATCCTGTCCCCGACTGGCAAAGGTAACGCCGGTAAACTCGCAGCGGGCATTCTCCCCATGCAAAATGCTGCTCGGGTACAGGCACGACACATGGGAGCCGAAAGACCCCGACACCCATTCGATCAGGCCGTCCTTTTCCACCAGCGCCCGCTTGGTATTCAGGTTCATCATGTTGCGCGACCAGTTTTCAATGGTCGAATACCGCAACCGCGCCCCCTCTTTTACATACAGTTCCACGCAGCCGGCATGAAGATTCGTCACATTATAACGGGGAGCGCTGCAGCCTTCAATAAAGTGCAGGCTGGAATTCTTTTCGCAGATGATCAGCGTATGTTCAAACTGCCCCGCCCCCGCTGCATTCAGACGAAAATAGGACTGCAGCGGAATATCCACATGCACGCCTTCCGGCACGTACACAAAGGAACCACCGGACCAGACCGCCCCGTGCAACGCTGCGAACTTATGATCTTTTGGCGGCACAAGCTTCATAAAATACTCTTTTACAATATCTTCGTATTCGTGTACCGCCGTCTCAAAGTCCGTATAGATGACCCCCTGGTCGCTCAGTTCTTTCTGCACCCGGTGATACACCACTTCCGAATCGTACTGCGCCCCTACCCCCGACAGGGAGGTTCGTTCCGCTTCCGGAATCCCCAGACGATCGAAAGTGGCTTTGATTTCTTCCGGCACTTCCTGCCAGTTCCCCGCCATCTTCCCGCCAGGACGGACATACGTGACGATGTCGTCCATATTTAATTCGGAAATATCCGGTCCCCAGACCGGCAATGGAATCTGATAATACTTCTCCAGGGATTGCAGCCGGAAATCCAGCATCCACTCCGGATCCTTTTTCTGCCGGGAAATATCCCGGATGATGTCCTCTGTCAGTCCCCGCTCCGTTTTATACACGGAATGGTCTTCGTTGCGGATATCGTACAGGGTGCGTTCGATATCTTCCACAAACGTCTTTTGCTGTTCCATACTCTTAGCCTCGTGCCTGCCCGTTACAAGCTTAACCATTTTAAAACTTCACATGTCTATATTACAGGCAGCGCATCACACCGTTGTTTCTTTTATATGTCCAAACCCGTCCCGGTTGATCTGTTCCACCAGTTCCGGCCCGCCTTCTTCCACGATCCGTCCCTGCATCAGCACATGGACCCGGTCCACCTTCAGTTTGTCCAGAATGCGGGCGTTATGTGTAATGACCAGGCACGCATTGTCCCCGTTGTGAAATTTGCTGACACCACGGGACACGATCTGCACCGCGTCCACATCCAGGCCGGAATCCGTTTCATCCAGCAGCGCCAGTTTCGGCCGCAACATCAACAGCTGCAGTATCTCATTGCGCTTCTTCTCCCCGCCGGAAAATCCTACATTTAAATAGCGCTCGCTATAGGACGGGTCGATCTGCAACTCTTCCATCATTTCCTTCAGTTCTTTACGGAACCCAAAAATCCGTTCCCGTTTACCGGTTATCGCCTGTCTCGCCGTGCGCAGCATGTTTTCCACAGTAATCCCCGGAATTTCTTCCGGCGTCTGGAAAGACAAAAAGATACCGGCCCGGGCCCGTTCAAAGGTCTTTAACGCGGTAATATCCTTCCCTTCAAACGTCAGGCTGCCTTCCGTCACCTGATAGCCCGGATGTCCCATAATCACGTTCATCAGGGTAGACTTTCCCGAGCCGTTGGGACCTAAGATGACATGTATTTCCCCTTTTTGAATGGTAAGATCTATACCTTTTAAAATTTCCCTGTCTGCAGCCCCGGCATGCAAGTCATGTATCTCTAACAGCGTTTCTGCCATAATCAATGCTCCTTGTTTCTCTGAATTTCGTATTTTTGATTGTATCATTCATTTCATAGTATGTCAATGGGAATAATGTGATTAACTCGGTCTTAAGCGCTTCTTCACAGGTATGGAAGCACGAATTATCATTCACTGATTATCATTCCGCTTTCACAATCTTCCCGCCGCCGATGACACAGCGGTCTTCATCATAAAACACGGCCGACTGTCCCGGCGCGGCCGCCCGTACCGGTTCGTCAAAGATAATTCGGAGCATATCCTCGCCTTCCATTTTCAGCCAGGCGTCTTCTCCCTTGTGATGATACCGTATCTTCACATTGGCCCGCAGCCTGTTTCCGGCTTCTATCCCCGCAACGCTCATAAAATTCACCGCATTGCACAGGATTTCCTTACTGTACAGAGATTGTTCATCGCCTATCACGATTTCATTATGCGCAGCGTTGATGCTCTTAACATAGGCAGGATACCCCAACGCAAGCCCCAGCCTTTTGCGCTGCCCTACCGTATAATGAATGATTCCCCTGTGTCGTCCGACGATGTTTCCGTCCACATCGACAAAACAGCCTTCCGGCGGAAGTTGTGCGTCCGTTTCTTCTTCAATGTAGTCTGCATACCCGCCCCCGGTCACAAAGCATATCTCCTGGGAGTCCTTTTTATGGGCTACCGGCAAACCGGTTTTTTCTGCAATATGGCGGACTTCCTTTTTGCTTAGTTTACCCAGCGGCATGATGGTACGCGAAAGTTGCTCCTGGGTCAGCCGGTACAGCATGTAGGTCTGATCCTTTTCGGCAAAGGAAGACTGCTGTACCGTATACCGCCCGTTCGGCAGACGGACCAAAGAGGCGTAATGTCCCGTAGCGATATAATCCGCCCGCAGCCTTGCCGCAGCCAACAGCATCTGCTCCCATTTGACATCGCGGTTACAGTCTACGCAGGGATTCGGCGTCAGACCATGTACGTAATCTTCTACAAAGGGATCGATCACCTTTTCCCGGAAACAGGAAATGCAATTTACCGCATAATACGGAATATCCAGTTTCTGTGCCACAAGCATGGCATCGCTGATCTCACAGCAGCGGCTTTCCTGCCCGTCCGCACCGGACCAGGTGCGCAGTGTGATTCCGGTAACAGCAAAGCCGGCGGCTTTCAGCAGGTAAGCAGTTACCGCGCTGTCAACACCGCCGGACATCCCGACAATTACTTTTCGCATGATTATCTAATCCTCTGTTTCGTTTACCTGCAGCCTTTAAGGAGCAGCTGTTTCGGAGTTTTCCAATCAACAAGAGATGGCTTTATGTATCCGTTCCAGCGCTTCTCGAAGCACGCTGCGGGGACAGGCTGCATTGACGCGCTGGAAACCTTTGCCTGCCGCGCCGAAGATAGCGCCGCTGTCCAGCCAGAGGCCGGCCTTTTTTACTATAAGTTCTTCCAGTTCGGTATTGGTAAGTCCCAGTCCGCGGCAATCCAGCCACAGCAGGTACGTTCCCTCCGGCTCGATCAGGCTGATCTGCGGAATATGCTGCTGTAAAAATGCCCTAGTAAAGTTTATGTTCTCACGCAGATACTGTTTTACCTCCTCCAGCCAGGGAAGCCCATACTGATACGCCGCTTCACAGGCAACCAGCCCCAGCGTATTCAGCTGGCTGTAACCCGCCGCGTTGATTTCATGCCTGACCCTTCTGCGCAGTTCATAGTTGGGAATAAAAATGTTGGAAACCTGCAGTCCCGCCAGATTAAAAGTCTTGCTGGGAGCGGTACAAATTACTGCTTGCTGTGCGAATGTTTCGCCCAATGTAGCATACGGGATATGCGGCCGTTCCGTCCAGACGAAATCTTCATGAATTTCGTCTGCCACCACAATCACATTATGTTTATGGCAGATACCGGCAACCGTTTCCAGTTCTTTCCGGGTCCAGACCCTTCCTGCCGGATTGTGGGGACTGCACATCAAGAACAGTTTCACCTGATTCGCTATGATTTTCTGTTCAAAATCCGTAAAGTCAATTTCATAGTGCCTGTCCTTCAGGACCAGATCGCTGCTCACCCTGCGGCGGCCGTTATCCAGGATCACTTCGCTGAACGGATAATACACCGGCTGCTGGATCAGCACGGCATCGCCGGGGTTCGTGAACGCTTTGACCGCCATGGCCAGCGCAAACACCACGCCCGGCGTCTGCAAAAGCCAATCCTGTTGTATCTGCCAGTGATGCTGTTCCCGAAACCACTGCTCCAATACATGATAGAACCGCTTCGGATCCGGTTCGCTGTAACCGAAAATACCGTGGGCCGTCCGTTTTTGTATCGCCTCTATGACAGGCTGTGCAACGGGAAAATCCATATCCGCCACCCAGAGCGGCAAAATATCCTCCGGATACCCGCGCCGAACCGCAGCATCGAATTTCAGGCAATCGGTATTGCGGCGATCGATGATGTTATCCAAATCCATTGAAAGAGCCCTCCCTGTTTCTGCTGTTCGATAAGTCAGCCTGCCTTCATAATCAAAGCGCATATGCAGAACGGGTAACTTAACTTTTTATGCAAAACAATCTGCTGCATTATTTACGCTTCCCGCAAAGCGGCGGCAAAGGCCTGCTCCAGATCCGCAATGATGTCTTCCGGCGCCTCCAGCCCTACAGACAGGCGCAGCAACCGCTCATTGATGCCTTTTGCCAGCGCTTCCTCACGGGGTACATCGGAATGGGTCTGTAGCAGCGGATAGGTCAGCAGGGATTCCGTTCCGCCCAGACTTTCCGCAAACAGAACCAGCTTCAGTTTTGAGAGTACGCTGCGGGCAAACGCTTCTGACTCTGCTTCAAAGGAAATCATGCCGCCGAAGCCGCTTACCTGTTTTACATTTGCAGCATAACGGGGGGAATCCTCCAATCCCGGATAAAACACCTCTCTGACCTGCGGCTGCTGCTTCAGCCATTTGGCAATCCGCAATGCCGAGGCTGCATGCCGTTCCATCCGCAGCGGCAGCGTTTTCAGCCCACGCAACTGCAGCCAGCTGTCAAAAGGAGAAAGTACCGCGCCGATGGTATTCTGCAGAAATTTAATCTTTGCCGTATCTTCTTCCTCTTTTGTCACCAGAATTCCCGCCAGCAGATCGTTGTGGCCACCCAGATACTTTGTACCGCTGTGAAGGACGATATCCGCGCCAAGCAACAGCGGTTTTTGGAAATACGGGGTCAGAAATGTGTTATCCACAATCACTTTCAGATTTTTGGCATGCGCCCATTCGCTGATTGCGCGAAGATCCGTAATCTGCATGGTAGGATTGGACGGCGTTTCAATATATACGGCTTTTGTGGCAGGCCGGTACGCTTTTTCCACAGCCTCCAGGTCGCCGGTATCCACTTCCGTGTATGTCAGGCCGTTCTTCCGGGATACTGCATTGAAAAGACGGATCGAGCCGCCGTATAAATCGGCCGTAACGATAAAATGATCCCCCGGTTGGAACAGTTCCAGCAGGCAGGCCAGGGCCGCCATACCGGACGCAAACGCAAAGCCGTTCGTACCACCCTCCAATGCTGCCAGGCAGCGTTCCACGCTCTCCCGCGTCGGGTTCTGCGTTCGGATATAATCATACCCGGTGCTCTGCTGCACACCGGGATGGGCATAGGCTGTTGATGTATAAATCGGAGCGCTGACGCTCCCCGTACAGTCTGGTTTGTAACCGCTGTGAATACATAACGTTGAAAAATCCATAAGTAGCCTCCTTAAAATGCCAGTCCGGCAGATTTTCTGTAATGCACTTTATTTTCTAATTATTACATCGGTTTCTGTCTTGAACTACTAATGATTACGTGCCCGCTTCGCAAAATAGTTCACCAGCGTTTGTACTGACTGTACAATTACTACCAAAATAACGAATGTCGCGAGCATCCCAAATGTGCGACAAGACCAGTATTTAATGGCAGAGGATAAACCGGAATATCATTGTCTGACAAGACCTGCTTTATATACACTGTAGTCGTAAACTCCTGTCAGAACAGCTCCGGATGCCTGTACAGCCGATAAAATATTTCTTTAGCATCGGCAATAGCTCTTCCAATTTCCATAACTTCATATCCTAAATAACTACTGCATTTAAACGTATTTCCCGCTTTCATTGCATCCAGGCAAGCTTTCCCCTAAACACGGGTTTCAGAACCCGGTACAATAACGTCGCTACTGCTACGGAAGGAACCGCGCTTACCAGCATGGAAACCGCACAGTTCATTGCACTGACATAAGCGATATGCTGGTCGTAGCCCAGCAGGTAATATTTAAAGACATACCGGATCAACGGTTCTGTTATAACATTGATCAGCGAACCGGCAATGCCCGCAAGCAACACTGCAGTCACTTCCCGTCCTGCTGTATCACGCTGTCTGACAGCAAAAAACTGTCGCGCAAAAAACGCTGTTGCGGCACCCAATATAAATTTCGCCAAAAATGTTGGCGGCGCGGACGTTACATAGCCAGCCAGGATATCGGCCAGCGAAAGACCTACCGCGCCTGTCAGCGCGCCGAATTTTGCGCCTAATAAAATCGCAGAAAGAATGATGAAAGTATGCCCAATATAAACTTTGCCGGTAAGCCCCAGCCCCATAGGAATCTCAATACGCAGATACGCGAAGCAGATAAATGCCATGGCCGCAAACATACCTGCCAGCGTCAGCTTTGTAATTTTTTCTTTCTGCATAGTCATCCTCCATCACTTCTAGCTTGCCTTCAGCTTCAGCTAACGCCCGTTCTACATCAAGCTACTTCTGTAATCGTTTTTTCAATTCAGGCCATTCTCATTTCATCTGTTCCAAAGTTGTCCTGCAGCAACAGATTTTCAATTACATGCGACGCCATCTGAAGTCCTCAATTACAAGCCTGAATCATTGCGATTCTCTGTTGTCCCGATGATTATTCCACCGGTACAATCGTCCCCTTAAAGGTATCTGCTATATATTTGCGGACGCCCTCGGAGTGGAAGAGTTGCGCTATCTTCAAATACGTGGCGTTCTCTTTATCCTTGCCTTTTACGGCCAGGATCATAACCGCCAGCGGCTCGTCCTTCGTCTCCCAGAAGAGCCCCTGTTTCTTCACATCAAGACCGCCGCTCATCACGTAATTCATGGTAATCACGGCAACGTCCACATCCTGCAGACTGCGAGGCAGCTGCGCCGCTTCCAGTTCCTTAAACTGGAATTTCTTAGGATTATCTACAACATCTTTGGCTGTTGCTTTAAACCCGACGCCTTCTTTTAATTTGATCAGTCCGGCCTTTTCCAGCAATACCAGCCCTCTTCCGCCGTTGGTCGGATCATTGGGAATCGCAATGATCGCATTTTCCGGCAGGTTCTTCAGATCTTTATGCTTATCGCTGTAAATGCCCATGCGCATAAGGATCGTTCTTCCGATAGCCACCAGATCCGATTTGTTCTGCTTGTTGAAATTCTCCATAAACGGTTTGTGCTGATAGCTAACCAGATCAATCTCACCGTCAGCCAAAGCCTTATCCGGCGTAATGTAATCAGAAAACTCAATGACCTTGATATTCAGCCCCTGTTTTTTCCCCTCTTTAGCCACTGCCTCTACGACCTGTGCGTGGGGACCTGCCGTAGCGCCAATCTTGATTTCTTTCGCGGCTGGCTTTTCTGCTTTTTTCGTATCACCGCCGCAGCCCGCCAGCGAAAAAGACAATACCAATATACTGATGAGCAACACGAGTTTTTTCATAAACATCCCTCCACCTTTTCATCTGTGTACCTTCCATTCACAGCAAAATCACAAATCCTATAGCTGGAGGCGGCACCCGGAATTGAACCGGGGATAAAGATTTTGCAGACCTCTGCCTTACCACTTGGCTATGCCGCCGCGCACTACGAAATTTTGTGATTCTGATTTTAGCACTTATTTCATAGTATGTCAACAGGAATTATATGAATTAATTTTGAGTCCGCCATATAATAAAAAGCATATTGACAGATTCCCTATATCTGTTAGAATTTCTATAGTATTCATATTAATTCTATATGATTACTATATCTGTTTCGGTAAAGGAGAGAAACAAAATCATGGATTCAACCACACCTGCAAAAAAGCTATTAGCGCTTAAAGCGTATCTTAATAATCTAAACAGTGTTGCCATCGCTTTTTCCTCAGGCGTTGACTCAACCTTTCTGTTAAAGGTAGCCCACGATGTGCTGGGAGATCAGGTCGTTGCTGTCACGGCCCGTTCCTGTTCTTTTCCTGTCAGGGAACTGAAAGAAGCGGAAGAATTCTGCCGAAAGGAAGGCATCCGCCATATCATTGTTGACAGCGAAGAACTGGATATCGAAGGGTTTCGCCATAATCCCAGGAATCGCTGTTATCTGTGCAAGCATGAGCTGTTTACAAAGATCATCGCCATCGCTCAGGAAAATCATCTTGCCTACGTAGCCGAGGGCTCCAATATGGACGATAACGGAGATTACCGCCCCGGGTTAAAGGCAGTGGCAGAGCTTCATGTGGTCAGCCCGCTGCGGTATGTTGGGCTATACAAAGAAGAAATCCGGCAGCTGTCCAAAGAACTGGGGCTGACGACCTGGAACAAGCAGTCATTTGCTTGCCTGTCCAGCCGCTTTGTCTATGGTGAAGAGATTTCCCCTGAAAAGCTGTCCATGGTCGATAAAGCCGAACAGCTTTTACTGGATTTGGGTTTTACCCAGCTGCGTGTACGGATTCACGGGACCATAGCCCGGATCGAGGTCGGACAGGATGAAATCCTTCGGCTGGCTGCGCCTGAAATCCGCCGACAGGTTTCCGAAGCCCTGCACGGGCTTGGATTTTCCTATGTAACCCTTGATATGGACGGGTATCAGACCGGCAGCATGAACCGGACACTGCCAAAATAATCGCAGAAGAACCTGTGGGCGCCTAATCAATAAACGGACGCCTGACCAATATAATCGAAACTCCGAACGCTGTCTGTTATTCATACAGCAGCATTCGGAGTTTTTATCTTTTTGCTCTAAGATAATAAAAGCAACCAGTCGGACCGGTTCAATGCCAGACTATTCAGGTTGAAACAGTTACAAAATTACCGACTCTCTCAAATCATGTATTCCGGTGTCAGCACACGGCTCAGGAACTGGCGCGTCCGTTCTTTTTCCGGTTTGGAGAACACCTTTTCCGGATCACCTTCTTCCACAATGATGCCGTCCTCCATAAAAATGACATGGGTAGCAATTTCCCTGGCGAACTGCATCTCGTGGGTGACGATTACCATGGTCTTCCCTTCCTTTGCCAGCTGTCGGATGATCGTCAGCACTTCGCCGATCAGCTCCGGGTCCAGCGCCGAGGTGGGCTCATCGAACAGAATCACCTCCGGTTCTATGGCAATGGCGCGGGCAATGCCGACGCGCTGCTGCTGTCCGCCGGAAAGCTGCGAAGGATAATAGTCGTAATGGTCTGACAGCCCCACCTTATCAATTGCCTGTCTGGCAATCCCAATCGCTTTTGCCTTCTCCACGCCATGCCCGTAAATCAGACCTTCAGCCACATTTTCCAGCACCGTCTTATTGTTGAACAGATTGTAATTCTGAAATACGAAAGCCGTCTTTTTCCGCACGTTATGGATCTGCTTTCCGGTAACGGTATCATAGTCCAGCGATATCTCATCAAAGTCAAGATGCCCGCTGTCCGCTTTTTCCAGAAAATTGATGCAGCGCAGCAGCGTGGTCTTTCCGCTGCCGCTGGGACCTAAAATGACAACCACGTTCCCTTTGTTAACAGTGAGGTCTATTCCTTTCAGCACTTCATGCTTATTAAATTTTTTGTGAATCCCGGTAACCTTTAACATAATCTCTCCCCCATCTGTTAATCGGGCAGCCCGTTTTCTTATTTTACAGCCGCCGCTTTATCCCGTACCCAGTTGAACCGCTGTACATCGATATCCCTGGGTACCGTGCAGTCTGCGCCTAAAATTACGCCGACAGTCCCGGCTTCCTTCAGCAAACGTTCTGTTTCCTGTTCTATTTCTGCTTTGGTACCCACGTAAATCACATCTTTTTCCGTCTGCCCGAAGCCGCCGATAACAGCCCGTCCGTCAAACAGCTTTTTACCTTCTGCCAGGGACACGCCCTCCAGATGCGCGGCCCAGTTAACCGCTAGGAATGGATACTCTTTGTACCACTCCAGATGGTTCAAAAAACCTTCATACCCGCAGATGTGCAGGATATTTTCCGGATTTGCCCGGTTTGCTCCGGCCAGGACGGTAATTTCGCTGGGCGCGATATAAGCCTGATAATCAACTGCCGCCACGGTATCTTTATTTATGTTGTTGACCGAAAGATAGATCCCGTCCACACCGCCGTCGCGGATCAGCGCCTCTGCCAGCGCGGCATAGTCTTCCGCAATCACGTCCAGTACTTTTTTCAGGGTTGCCGGATCTTCACGCAGAAACACAGCCAAATCCGACTGGCCTCCCACTTTTTCCTGCACAAAGTTAAGAGTACGGGCCGGTGCGAACAAGTTATAAAACAGTTTGATTTCTTTTCCGTAAGCGCTGCTCAGCTTCTTCGCAAAGGCAACCTGACGGGTAAACCAGGCAGAATCCCTGCCAAGAGGCCGGACATCCGCCGCTTCCTGAATCGATTGAATCGGCCTGGTCACAGCCGGATTCGGATATTGGAAAAATCCGTCTGTCATGATTTTCACAAAATCCGGATGCCAGGATTCGATAAAGTTCCTGTGCCCCGCCAGATTCTGTTCTTCCAGAGCCGGATCGCTGACGGCATCCGTATTACGCTGGTCTTCCAAAAAATGGAACCAGAAGCCCACAGGCACCCGGTCAACCGGTTTATTATGTAAAGCTGCTTCTACCAATTCACGTTTATTCTGAGTCATCTTTATTCATCCTTTCAATTAAATAGTTTTACTTATCAGCCGCTGGTCTGGGAAGCGTGGCGGAACCGTCCGAGATGCTTCTCCGAAATACGGAAGGCAATCTGCACCAGCGAGCACACAATGATGTAAACCAGGAACACATCCAGATAGGCTTCTACGTAGTTATATCCGTACGATGCGGCAATTTTGCCTGTCGCAGTTATATCCTGCACCGCCATCATAAAAGCCAGCGAGGTATTTTTGAGCAGCGTGACCGTAACATTACACAGGCTCGGCATGGCCGTCACCAGCGCCTGCGGAATCAGGATACGCCGGTAAATCGTCCGGCGGTTCATGCCTACCGACAGCCCCGCCTCTATCTGCCCGTCGCCGACACTGCCGAGCGCAGACCGGAAAACCTCTGACAAAACCGCGATTTCACCGAGAGTAAAGATGATGTAGGCATACCAGATTGTATCCAGATCAAAAATGTTATACGCAATACCCGCTCGTTTAAACAGATAGTTCAGCAGACTGGGCAGAAGGCTGTACACCAGCAGGATCTGTAAAACCATGGGGATGCCACGCATCACCGAAACGTAAACGGAAGCGAATTTTGCCACGTACGGCACGGTGTAAATCCTTGCCAGCGCCAGCAGGAACGCAAAGGGCGTTGCCAGCACCAGCGTCACCGCGGTAAGCTTGAGGGTGACCGGTATGGCCTGCAGCAAAATCCCAAAGGTCCGGACCATAAACGCATAATCTAATTCCATTTTATTTCTGTATCCTTTCCGGTCGTGTTTTCTGTGGCAACAGCTTTTGTTCCAACAGCATCGTCGACCTTGTGATCAGAAAAGCCAGTCCCAGATAGATCAGCCCAACTGCAGTGTAGACTTCCAGCGCAGAGCCTCCATACTGGCGGGAGATGATCAGATTCCCTTCCCCAAGCAGATCGATCAGTCCAATTGTATAGGCCAGCGAGCCTTCCTTCATCAGGTTCAGCACCGAGTTTCCAAAATTCGGTAACGCCACTACCGCAGCCTGCGGCAGAACGATCCGCCGCAGTGCGGTAAAGGAGGAGAGGCCTATACTTACCGCCGCTTCATACTGCCCGTGATCCACAGACAGGTACGCGGCGCGCATGACTTCCGAGCTGCTGGCTGCATATAGCAACGTAAAGGATATGATTACAAAGACTGCACGGCTCAACCCATTGATGTCATAACCAAAAGCTTCCAGCACGAATTTGGGCAGACCGTAAAAGATCAGGAAAAGAAGAATGATGGACGGAGTGCAGCGCAGGATATAGGTATAACCTGTAGCCAGGCTCCGAACCACTCGCCCGCCGCTGATTTTTCCCCAGGCGATCACACCGCCCAGCAGGCTGCCGAAGATAATTACGGAAACCGTAACACCCAGCGTTACGCTCAGGTACGGGAACACTTCCACTAAATACTGCGGAATCAACTGAGGCTCAAACGGGCGCATCTTCTATCACCTTTCTCCTTTGCCGTCGCCTTTGACAAGCTTGAAAATATCAAAGCCGAAATACTTGTTTTCCAATTCCAGCAGCTTGCCGCTCTTCTGCAGCTTTTCCCATACTTTGTCGTACTCGTCGGCGAGTTGCTGGTCTTTCTTATTGAACAGCGCATAGGTGGGAATTGCCTGATGCCGTACATAGGCAAATTTATCTCTCAATTTATAATATTTGCCGGTTTCTTTTTCCACATTGTTTATGTGGTTGAGTTCAATGTTAAAGTACCCGTCATAACGGCCTTCCAGTATCCAGCCATACGCCTCATCCACTTTAAAGTTCTCCGAAGGAACCAGCTTGACCTGATTATCCGGATGTTCCCGGTTATACTGCTGCACCACTGCGTACTGTGCATTCTGCGGCGCAATCGGAACCAGCTTTCCTTTCAGCTTTGCAAAGCTTTCCAGGTCTTTGATCTTTCCTTCATCCTCTTTTCGGAACGTGATGCCGATAACGCTGGCCGCGATATAATGCTTCGGGAAGATAAATTTTTCCTTGCGTGCTTTCGTGTACCAGGCGCCTTTGACTCCGATGTCATATTTACCGCTTTCCACGCCGATCAGCAGGTCATCGTCAGATGTGGGAATGAATTCAAATTTGTACTGGGGCAGCGCTGCCGCCAGCTCCTTTAATACCGCCACTTCAAAACCGTCCGACTGGTTATCCTTATTGATGAAGCAGTACGGTACATAATCCGCCCTGTGCGCGACCTTCACGACTTTCTTCGCGCCGGCATCCGCCGGCTTATCTGTTTTTTCCACCTTCTTTACGCCGCCGCAGCCGACCAGAAGCCCTGCCGTCAATAAAGAAACAGCTGCAACCGCCAATACGTTTTTCCAATTATATTTCATCATGCTACCCCTTTCGTTATAAACCGTTACTCCTTAATTTTTGCAATAAAAAAACAGACCGCAGTCTGTTTCGTAATCTGTATGATGATGCAATCGTCAATCATGTCAGAAGACATAAACAGGCATTTCTTGTTCTACACATATTCATGCTGAGCGCGCAAGGACAACAACACATACACATGACAGCAGCCAGTGTACGCATAGAACAAGATTCTGCCCGACGCAATACCGCTGATTTTTTCATTCAGGTCGTCCTCCTTCTCATCGTATTTTTAAATCATATTATTCATATTTGTTTAGTATGATTTAAACTTGTTATGCTTATTATAACCAACCAATCCGATTTGTCAACAGCATTTTTATAATTTTTGTGATTTCGTAACAACAGGAGTAAAGTACTGTAATTTTTGTTAAATTCGATACAGTTTTTCGAATTTGAGTACGCGAAAAGGATAACGGGCAGCTCTTATCTGAATAGCAACTTGTATAAAAAAACTGTATCGCACCGGCCCTTTGGCCGATTTAACGGTACAGTTTCTTATTATATAATTTGGAGGCGGCGCCTGGATTTGAACACAGGGAATGATAGTCTTGCGGACTATTGCCTTAAACGCTTGGCTACGCCGCCTTAATACATGTAAGATAAAGGGTTTTGCCGTTATCTTACAGCTGTTGCTAACATCGCTTCCAACGTCAGTTTTCGTTTTTCTCTTCTTACAGAATCGGAAATCATTCTATCATTTACGCATACCTTTTATTCCGTAAACAACGGGGTGGAATAATACCGGTCACCACTGTCTGGAAGCAGGGCTACAATGACCTTGCCTTTGTTCTCCGGGCGTTTTGCCAGTTCAATGGCACCGTGCAGCGCCGCGCCGGAGGAAATACCCACGGAGATGCCTTCTTTTTTCGCCAGCAGTTTGGCCGCCGCAAAAGCGTCCGCGCTTTCCGCTTTAAATACTTCGTCGTAAAGTTTGGTGTTCAGCACTTCCGGTACAAAGCCTGCGCCGATGCCCTGGATCTTATGGGCGCCTGCCCTGCCTTCGGATAACACGGGGGAATCCGCCGGTTCCAGCGCCACAACTTTCACATTGGGGTTCTGTTCTTTCAGATACTCGCCGGTACCCGTTACGGTGCCGCCGGTCCCTACGCCCGCGATAAAAATATCAACTTTGCCGTCAGTATCATTCCAGATCTCCGGGCCGGTAGTGGCTTTATGGATCGCCGGGTTGGCCGGATTTACAAACTGGCCGGGAATAAAGCTGTTGGGGATTTCCTTCGCCAGCTCATCTGCTTTGGCGATGGCGCCCTTCATGCCCTTCGCGCCTTCCGTCAGCACGATTTCTGCACCGTAGGCTTTCAGGATATTGCGGCGTTCCACACTCATGGTCTCCGGCATGGTGAGAATGATGCGGTACCCTTTCGCCGCGGCGATGGCTGCCAGACCGATGCCCGTGTTGCCGGAGGTAGGTTCAATGATGACCGCGCCCGGTTTCAGTTGGCCCTTCGCTTCCGCGTCTTCGATCATCGCCTTGGCAATGCGGTCCTTCACGCTGCCTGCCGGGTTGAAATACTCCAGCTTCACCAGGATCGTAGCTTCCAGGCCTAACTCCTTTTCAATATTGACAACCTCTACCAGCGGCGTGTTGCCGATTAATCCCAGGGTTCCTTTGTAAATCTTAGCCATGATACATGCCTCCCAATTGTTATTGAATTTGCACAGAATGTGTTGCCTCAAATTCTTAATCCCATTTATACCACTTTAATCATACTATGTCAATAGGAATTTAGGAATTTGTTAAAATAATTATGCAATGACTAAAAAAGCAGCCTGTAAAATAACAGACTGCGCGTGCCATTACCGAAAAACGAAATACTTAACAGAAAAGTGCTGAGCAAAACATCGGGAACGTTTGTGACATTTCGTGAGACGAAATGAGTCGGCCGTGGCGAGACTGTCTGAGGGCGAAGCCCGAGTTTCGAAGCCACAGGCGAATAAGTCCACGAAATAGCAAACGTTCCCGGTTTTACGAAGACTTTTCTGTTACTTATTTATCTACCGCCGCAAACCCGTTTTCCAAATCCGCGATGATGTCGTCAATATGCTCCGTGCCGATGGAAAGGCGGATGGTGCTGGGCGAAATGCCCTGGTCTTTCAGCTCCGCTTCCGTCAGCTGGGAATGGGTGGTAGAAGCCGGATGAATCACCAGGCTCTTCACGTCCGCCACGTTGGCCAGCAGGGAGAATATCTTCAGGTTGTCGATAAACTTCCAGGCCGCTTCCTGGCCGCCTTTGATCTCAAAAGTGAAGATGGAGGCGCCGCCGTTGGGGAAATACTTCTCGTACAGCGCATGATCCGGATGCTCCGGTAAAGACGGATGGCTTATGCTTTCTACCAGCGGGTGCTTGCTTAAATATTCCACAACCTTCTTCGTGTTTTCCGCGTGGCGGTCTAGCCGCAGGGACAGGGTTTCCACCCCCTGTAATAAAAGGAAGGCGTTGAAGGGCGAGATGCAGGCGCCGGTGTCCCGCAACAGGATGGCGCGGATATAGGTTACGAAAGCAGCGGGACCGACCGCGTCATAGAAAGACACACCGTGATAGCTGGGGTTCGGGTCGGCAATGTTGGGGAACTTGCCGCTCTTCTTCCAGTTAAAGGTGCCGCCGTCCACGATAATACCTCCCAGGGTGGTACCGTGGCCGCCGATAAACTTTGTGGCGGAATGGACCACTATGTCCGCGCCGTGCTCGATGGGACGGATCAGGTACGGAGTTCCGAAGGTGTTGTCGATGACCAGCGGCAGGCCATGCTTATGGGCAATCTCCGCAATGGTATCGATGTCGGGGATATCGCTGTTGGGGTTTCCCAGGGTTTCCAGATAGATGGCCTTTGTATTTTCCTGAATAGCGTTTTCCACTTCTTCCAGATTGTGAGCGTCCACAAACGTCGTTGTAATACCGTACTGCGGCAGCGTATGTTCCAGCAGATTGTAGCTTCCGCCGTAGATGGTCTTCTGGGCCACGATGTGTCCGCCGTTGGCTGCCAGCGCCTGCACGGTATAGGTGATTGCCGCTGCGCCGGAAGCCACGGCCAGCGCCGCGCTGCCGCCTTCCAATGCGGCCAGCCGTTTTTCCAGCACGTCCTGGGTGGAATTGGTCAGGCGCCCGTAAATGTTGCCGGCGTCTTTCAGGCCGAAACGGTCCGCCGCGTGCTGACTGTTGTGAAATACATAGGAAGTAGTCTGGTAAATCGGCACTGCCCGGGAATCGGTAGCCGGATCTGCCTGTTCCTGTCCAACGTGTAACTGTAAGGTTTCAAATTTATAGTTTGCCATGATGATCTCTCCTTTTCCATATTTTTTATTTTAGCCTGCAAAGGATTGCAGGGTTAAAACCGGTATTCTTTTGCTTTCAGAAATCTGGAATGTTCCGCTCTGTATAACCAGCTTTCCAACCTGGTTCAAGATGAACCTCTGATTTCATCCAATGTCTTATCGCAAGTCTATCATGCAACGTCTTGTCGCAGGTATCTGCATGTCCCGACGTTCCGCTTTATCTATTCCTTTTTCGTCAGCGTCAGCAGATTGTAGGGTGTTTCCTGATACACCATGTTCAGCCAGTTGCCGTAAAACAGGTGGGCGTAACTGCACCACTTGAACACCGGCTGTTCGGTACTGTCGTTGTCCGGGTAATAATATTCCGGCAGGTCCGGGTCCATCCCCTTCTTCTTGTCCCGGATGTACTCGGTGGCCAGGGTTTCCCGGTCGTATTCAAAGTGCCCCAGGACGAAGATCCGCCTCATGTCCTCCGTACAACAGATATTAATACCCCGCTCCACAGAACGGGACAGGACCTTCAGGTCCGGTTCGGCGTCCACGGCCTGGTGGTCGATATCCGTATGGCGGGACTGGGGAATGAAATACCGGTCGTCAAAGCCCCGCAGCAGGGGATGATGCTTTACCGTCAGACCGTAACTGTAAATACCGAAAAATTTCCGCGGCAGTGTGTGCTTCTGCACACCGTAAAAATAGTACAGCACAGCCTGGGCGCTCCAGCAGAAGGACAAAACAGAAAATACATGATCCTGAGACCAGCGGATATAATCCACCAGCTCCGGCCAGTACTCCACCTCTTCAAATTCCAGACATTCCACCGGGGCCCCGGTGATGATGAACCCGTCGTAATAGCGGTCTTTTACGTCCGCGAACTCCAGATAGGCTTTGTCCAGATAGGAATTATCCGTGTGGGTCGTCTCCCGGGAAACGGTGCGGGCAAAATCTACTTCGATCTGCAGGGGGCTGTTACCCAGCAGACGCAGCAACTGCAGCTCCGTAGGTTTCTTCAGGGGCATCAGGTTCAGGATTAGAATCTTCAGGGGACGGATATCCTGCGTCACCGCCCGTTCCTCCGTAATGGCAATGATCCCTTCCTGCTGCAGATTTTCTACAGCAGACAACTGGTTTGTGATTTTTACCGGCATTTTGGTTCCTCCTTGCGGCTGTGATGTGTTTTGCCTTGTGACGCTGACAGAAGTCAGTGGGTGTTACCTGCCCTCGCGCTGCCCCCTTGGGTACCCTTGCGCAGCGGCAACAGGCCTGAAACTAAAAAATGCTTCCGCCCCAATGGGACGAAAGCACCGTGTTACCACCCATATTTACCGGATGCTCACACATCCGGCCTCCTCGGGTACGCGGGATGTATCCTGATACCGCGAGCAGCAAATGTAAAAATTACAAAACCAGCTTCTCGGGTACGCGGGACTTCTCCTTGAATACCCCAGCACGGTAACGGGTGCGCCCGGACGGTCTCAATTACTTCGACCAGTCAGCTCCAAGGCCATCTTCGGCAAAGTTCCCTGCGCTTTCTTGCACCGGTATGAAAGCTCTCTGTGGCAGTTTCCTCTGCGTACTCTTCTCTTCACAGCCAAATCATAGTATTTAACTTGTGATTAAAAATAGCAGAGATGCAGCCCATTGTCAAATAAAAACTACACTTTTTTCTAAAATTATAATTTTGCGTTAGAAATTGTGCAGAATGTTACACAATGTCATATAAATCACTATGATTTATAGGGATTTAACAGCTGCGTCGAGGAGCATTGATGCAGTCAGCCACAAAACCAGCCGGCACACACAGAACGGATCAGCAGCTACTTAACACGGTTGCGCAGACAGGAGACACTGAAACCTCGGTCCCTTCCAGTAACCTCGTAAAATTTATTAATAAATTTTATATTCTTATTGATAATAAATCTTGTAAATGATAAAATATATGTGGGAACAGGCGGGGCAAAGGGTTTGGCCGCTTATGTCCCGAATCCGACACCATTACAGTCATTTTTTATAGAACGATTCACCGTTACACAGGACAACAGGAGGAGGTAATCATGGAAAAGCGCAGGATCACATACGACAATGAACTGGAAATCATGATTGAAGATTATCTGGCAAACCCGCTGGAAGTAGAGCTGGAACGCGTGATTGAAGGGCTGGAGGAAGAAGAACTGGCGGAGCGCCGTGCCAAAGTGCAGTCCGTGCTGGAAGGCCGGGAAAAATTTGAGATTCCCAGCGCCCAGATACTGCACAATATCATGGAAGTGTGGCGGGCCTTCCGTCCTTCCGTGTACAAAAAGCTGAAACGCATGGAGATTATGCCCCTGGAAGCGGAACGGCTGCTACAGGAACAGGGCCGCATCAAATCCAAGCTGCCCTATAACCGTGAGACGACGGATATGTTCACCCTGATCGGCAAAGACCAGGATCCGCTGAATGAATATCCGGAATAACATAATTATTGAAAACAAAAGCGCGCAAGGTTTCGCAATACTGTGCGTGTTTGCTATTCCATGGATTTATGCGCCTGCGGCTTCGAAACTCGGGGCTTCGCCCCTCAGACAGTCTCGCCGCTGCGGCGCATTTCATCTCATGGAATGACACAAACGCGCACAATGTCTTGCTCAATCCTTGCACGCTTTTTGTTTTCAACAACTTATTTTCATTACAAAAACCCCGGCTTCCTTACGGAGACCGGGGTTTCGGACTTCCCGAGGCGGCGGGAAGTCCGCTATCACACAGCAGCTAAGGCGGTAACCGCTGTGAATAAGCCTTTTTTGAGACGGATTCGCCAAAATCCGCAATCACAGGTACATTATTTCTTAAATTTTCAGTTCAAACAGGGCGCGCTGCAACCAGCTGCCCCACATTCAAACCGTGTCCGTTTTCCGCTTACTGACGAACCTTTACAGCTTGTCGCTCTGCAGATGCTTGATGGCCGCCCGGTCCATATCGAAGCAGCGGATCAGTTCGGTAACTGCCTGGCTGGGGGAAATCAGTCCGTTTACTACGGAATGCTCTACCAGCGGGATACGGCCCTTGATCATCGGATCGTTAAAGAACAGGTTATGGAGATGCTCGTCGATCATGCCGCGTACCCAGGACAGAAGCTGTGATTTACGGCGGTTCTGGAACACTCCGGATTCTTTTGTTTCTTTTTCAAACTTCCGCATGACAGCCCACAGTTCGGGCAAACCGTCATGGGTCAGTGCGGAACATTTATAAGCATGGGTCTTCCACCCTTCCGTGGCCGGACGGATGAATTCCACCATACGTTCGTATTCACCCTGGGTCACGGTAGCCCGCGCCAGGTTTTCGCCGTCCGCTTTGTTAACTACAATGGCGTCGGCCAATTCCATGATACCTTTTTTAATACCCTGCAGATCGTCACCAGCGCCGGTCAGAACCACCAGCATAAAGAAGTCTACCATATTACGTACGGTCGTCTCCGACTGGCCTACGCCTACGGTTTCTACCAGAATTACGTCATAGCCTGCCGCTTCGCAAAGCATCATGGTCTCGCGGCTCTTACGGGCCACACCGCCTAACGTTCCGCCGGAAGGCGTGGGACGGATAAAGCAGTTCGGTTCCCGGGACAGGTTCTGCATACGGGTCTTATCGCCCAGAATGGAACCGCCGGTCAGAGGACTGGTGGGGTCAACGGCCAGAACGGCCACTTTGTAGCCCATACTGCACAGCAGCTGGCCAAAGGCTTCGATAAACGTACTCTTGCCTGCGCCGGGAACACCGGTGATACCGATGCGCAGCGCCTTGCCCGTTTTTGGCAGCAGCCCCTGCAAAACACGCTGGGCCTTATCAAAATCTTTGGGAGCATTACTTTCGATCAGAGTAATCGCTTTGGATAACATCACGCGATTGCCTTCGCCTACCCCCTTTACAATCTCGTCAAGAGTGGGTTTCCTGCGCAACGGAACCCTGCGGACTGCATTGGGATCATAGACTTTTTCTTCCGAGTTGGCGTTAACTTTCGTGTCGATGCCACCCATTACGGAACAGGCAAAGTTTTCATTTGCATCCTCAGGCACCCAGCTGGGATGTAAATCGGATTTTGGAATTTCAGGCATGATTATCATCTCAACTTTCTTCATATATAGTGGCGCGGCAGGCGTCACGCTGCGCAGACCGCATGCGTTCTGCGTCCCGCTCCCTATACATGAAATAAATGGGCTGTCTGCCCCCGTTACCACAACAGGGGCAGGCACGCACCATAATTCTTCTTACACTTGGGAACTGTCCGTCAACAGCCGTTCAGGCTGTCTTCCTTACAATTCCGTTATTCCTGAGCCGCTTCCTCTTTCGCACGGTCTACTAACATCTGCAGCAGTTTGATGCAGCACTTCGGAATGTTGGTACCAGGCCCGAAGATAGCAGCTGCGCCATGATCGTACAGATAATCGTAATCCTGTGCGGGGATAACGCCGCCGATGGTTACCAGAATATCCTCACGGCCGCGTTTGGCAAGTTCTTCCACCAGAGCCGGCAGCAAGGTCTTGTGACCGGCAGCCAGGGAGGAGAAGCCTACCATGTGAACGTCGTTGTCCACTGCGTCCTGTGCGGTTTCTTCCGGAGTCTGGAACAGAGGCCCTACGTCAACGTCCCAGCCCATGTCAGCGAAGGAGGTCGCCAGAACTTTCTGTCCGCGGTCATGACCGTCCTGACCCATCTTAGCCAGGAAGATACGAGGCCGGCGGCCTTCCAGTTTTTCAAACTCTTTAGCCAGCGCATTGGCTTTTTCCATATCGTCGTTGCCGGAGAATTCGCTGCTGTATACGCCGGATACGGTGTGGATAACCGCATTGAAACGACCGGATACTTTTTCGATTGCGTCGGAGATTTCGCCCAGGGATGCACGGTCGCGGGCTGCCTGTACGGCGCATTCCAGCAGGTTGCCGTTTTCGCGGCTTTCTGCTGCTGCGGTCAGGGCTGCCAGATCGCGGGCAACCGCTTCCGGATTCCGTTCTGCACGCAGTTTTTCCAGACGTTTGATCTGAGCGTTACGAACGGCGGTGTTATCGATGGACAATACGTTCAGCGGGTCTTCCTTGGCCAGACGGTATTTGTTCAGGCCGACGATGGTTTCCTTGCCGCTGTCGATATTCGCCTGACGACGGGCCGCGCATTCTTCGATACGCATCTTCGGCAGGCCGGTGGCGATAGCTTTGGCCATACCGCCCAGGGATTCAACTTCCTGGATGTGCGCCCAGGCACGGCGGATGATCTCGTTGGTGAGGTATTCCAGATAGTAGGAGCCGCCCCACGGATCGATGATCTTGCAGACTTTGGTCTCGTCCTGGATGTACAGCTGGGTGTTACGTGCCAGACGTGCGGAGAAGTCGGTCGGCAGTGCGATGGCTTCGTCCAGTGCGTTGGTATGCAGGGACTGGGTATGGCCCAGTGCTGCGGACATAGCTTCCATACAGGTACGGGAGATGTTGTTGAACGGATCCTGTTCGGTGAGGGACCAGCCGGAAGTCTGGGAGTGGGTACGCAGTGCCATGGATTTCGGATTCTTGGCGCCGAAGCTCTTCAGAATCTTAGCCCACAGTACACGGGCCGCACGCATCTTGGCAACTTCCATGAAGTAGTTCTTGCCCATATCCCAGAAGAAGGACAGACGTTTTGCGAAGGCGTCAACCTTCAGGCCTGCTCTTTCACCGGTGCGGATGTATTCCATGCCGTCGGCCAGGGTGTAACCTAATTCCAGATCGCAGGTAGCGCCGCATTCCTGAATGTGGTAACCGGAAATGGAAATGGAGTTGAACTTCGGCATGTAATTGGTGGTGTACTCGAAAATATCGCCGATGATACGCATGGACATATCAGGCGGATAGATGTAGGTGTTACGTACCATGAATTCCTTCAGAATATCGTTCTGGATGGTACCGGCCATGATCTTCTTGTCTACGCCCTGTTCCTCACCGGATACGATGAAGAAGGACAGGATCGGAAGAACAGCGCCGTTCATGGTCATGGATACGGACATCTGGTCCAGCGGAATGCCGGAGAACAGGATGTTCATGTCCAACATGGAGCAAACGGATACGCCTGCTTTACCAACGTCGCCTACTACACGGGGGTTATCCGCGTCGTAGCCGCGATGCGTCGGCAGGTCGAAGGCGATAGACAGACCTTTCTGGCCCGCTGCCAGGTTGCGGCGGTAGAAAGCGTTGGATTCTTCTGCGGTGGAGAAACCGGCGTACTGACGTACCGTCCAGGGACGGAATACGTACATGGTGGAGTACGGCCCACGCAGGAACGGAGGAATACCGCTCATGAAATCCAAGTGGTTGCATTTTTTGTAAATTTCAGCAGTGTACAGCGGATCAACCGGGATACGTTCCAGGGTTGTACCTTTCAGGGCATCCCAGTTTTCACCGGTCTTCTTTTCCAGACCTTTCTTCCAGTCCTCATAGGAGCAGGAAGGGTGTTCGGGAAAACTAATCTTGGTGAAATCAGGATTCAGATTTGCCATTATTCAATCATCCCCTTCCTCTTCTGCAAGTCTTTCAGAATATCAAAGCAGTTGGCAGATACGCTGATGAAGTCGTCTACGCCTGCATCCAGATACGTCTGTTTCATATCTTTGGCAGGAGCGCCGGCCAGGAACAGTTTCATGGTCGGGTTGGCAGCTTTCAGCAGCGGAGCCATTCCCGGTACGTCTTCCGGATAGGTAGCGTCGGTGGAGCAGATAACCGCGCAGTCATACGGGGTGCCTGCTTCGTCGATGCCTGCCTTCAGGGCAGCCGCAGCCTTTTCCCAACGGGAATTGGGCTTGCCTTCGTCGTCCTGGAAACCATTGTTCAGATGCACGTTGAATTCGCCGACCTGCAGGAAGCTGGTGGAGAAGTCAGCGCGGGCTTTATGCTGCGGAATCGGTCCCATGTTGGCCAGGAATACTTCCACGTTCTTGCCGGTCTTGGCAATGTAAGCTTCGGTATCTCTGCGCAGGGCTTCGAATTTTTCCGTCCAGTGATGTTCCGCAATCGGTTCAACCGCAACGTCGCAGCAGCAGGCTTCTTTGGCAGCAGCCTTGGCAACCTGTCCGATGGTAGCGCCGGCGGTGAAAGCATCTGCTTCCGCGTCGATCAGGGCGTCAGCGCCGGCAGCCTTAACCGCAGCCAGTTTGGCGTCCGTTTCTTTTGCGTCTACATCAGCCAGATATTTATCTACGTTAGCAGACAGAATCTTTTTGATTTCTTCGGTATTTTCCGGACGGGGATCCAGCGGTTCTTCCGTCATGTTCGGATACATGTTTACGCCGACCGCGCGGTCTTTGCGCAGTTCCAGAGCCTTGAAGCGGGCAGCCAGGATATCGGCGATGCCTTTCTGGATGCTGCCGTCTTTCAGTGCGGCAATTACGCCGCCGGCTGCTTCTACTTCCTGGAATTTAGCCCAGATCTTTTCAGTAATCTGTTTGGTCAGCGCTTCCACGGCCCAGGAGCCGCCAGCCTGATCGATAGGCGCCTGCATGCCGAATTCTTCCTGCAGCATGATATGGATGTTGCGGGCAATACGGCGGGAGAAGGTGTCGCCTTTGCGGATCAGTTCGTCAAAGGGTTCGTTTTCGTAGGTGTTAACACCGCCAACTACGCTGGAGAAAGACTGAGTGCAGTTACGCAGCATGTTCACATACGGGTCGATCACGGTCTTGGTGAAAGATGCCGGACGGCCATGTACGAAGGAAGCGCGGTCCGCTTCTTCGGCGCCGAATTCTTTCATGATGTTAGCCCAGATCTGACGGGCTGCACGCAGTTTTGCGATTTCCATGAAGAAGTTTGCGCCCTGGTTGAATTCGAAAGCGATCGCCTGGGAAATATCATGGATATCCAGGCCCCGTTTCATCATCTGGCGTACATATTCCACCGCTACCGCATAGGTGTAGGCAACTTCCTGAACGCTTTCCGCTCCGCCCAGGGAGAACACGGTGCTGCGAACGAAAACGGTACGCAGGCCGGGCGCGTTTTTCTTTGCCCATTTAATGGCAGCAGCCATCTGGTCATACAGCGCATCCAGGGACTCGCTGGTCTTGCCGTTTTTAATCAGCTCGCCGATAGGGTCGGCGCCCACAATGCCTTTCAGCTTTTCCACTTTCTTGCCGCCGGCTTTCAGCGCAGCTACCATCATAGCCAGCAGGCGGGTGGAAGCTTCCCCGGTATATAACATGAAGGGAATCTTTTCCAGGTCCAGTCCGTCCAGCATGGTGTGCATGTCTTCCACGGTGGTCAGGCTAACGCCTTTATCACCGGGTTTTTCGGCATCTTTTACGTCAACGCCGGCCAGGGTGGCTTTGTCAACGCGCACATGGTAAACCGTGCTGCCTTTGGAAATTTCGAATTTCAGCAGTTCGTTGTTTTCCTGCGGTTCGGTCAGATCGCAGGCCTGGGCGATGCCCCAGGGTTCGTGAACGTAACCATTTACCGTACTGCCGCGCAGGAAGTCGCCCATGCCCGGATAATCATCCGTCGGCAGGATGTCTTTCCATTTACGCAGCGTGTAAATGGGATCGAAGGTAATGCCTTCATAGTTTTTGGTGTACATCATCTTGTCAAAAGGCTTGCCTTTTAACAGTTCGTTACAGGCCTCCACCCATTCCTCCGGCGTGGGGACTGTAAACTCATCAAACGGAACATCCGGGTAAGACGCGTTCTGTTCGGACTTACGCAGAAGTTCTTCCAACTCCTTGTCAGTCATCGGCTTGGATTTGGACTGCTCGATGTTGGTTTCTTCAGCCATAAACAATTTACCTCCTCATTAGATTTCGGAATCATCGGTCAATCATCCGACCATTCTGCTTGTCCAATTTTTCCCGAACCTCGTTGTCGTCGCTCGGCGCAGCTACAGCTACGACTCACTTCTCCGCCTTGTCCGGGAAAATTTGTCCTGCGCATTATGACCAGATTATTTCCCTCCAATTCCTTTGTGATTCTCCTCCCGGGAAATGCGCCCGGTCACTGAATCTATGTAAGACCATCCGTCGCCGGATGGATGTTACCAAATGTTACCAATAAAAAAACCTGCTCGTGTGAGAGTGATTCCTGCCACTGCCGTTTCATCCTCTTCCTTCACCTTCAGACCCGTGCGGGTAACCCAGTGTCCGGCTGCGTTACCCCGCACGTGAATTCGGAAGGTTTGAGAATGGCAAATCATTATATGACGGTTGTCCAGGCCGTTATATAAACTAAATTAAAAAACGCCTTTTCGTAATGAAAAGACGGTTTGAAGGCAGCTGCCAGCACATAACGGCTGTGCAGTCATCTCCTCCCCGTCGCTCGCGGGTCAAGAAATGGATTCCATACAGGCAGTTCTTCTGACTTGGGTTCATCGCTCGCTTCGCCTTCCCAAAACCGGACGTTTCAGTGACATCTGTGAAGTTCGCTCCCCCTTACAGCGGCGGGACCGCGCCGGACTTGCACCGGACTTCTCTGTTGGGCCCTTTCGGGCACCTGTAAGTTTGCTGTATTCTGTTTTTAACACTCTTCGCCGGAAACCAGAGGATTTGATTTGGCCTTACCGGTTTCCCTGTCCAATAATATAATAATAATTATCATTAAGAATGTCAAGCTAATTATTAATTTTTATTATAAGATTGTCAATTTTACTTACTAATAAAACTCATTACTGTTTGCAGGGCCGAAATCCAAATGTCGTTGCAAAAAAAATGACCGGATAACCGTCCGATCTTCCTCCCCATCCTGCAGTGCATCCAGTCGTTTCCGCGCACGTTCCGCAAAAATTCTGTGGACCGCTGCTATATATAATATTGAACCAAAGGGGGATATTTGCTATAATATGTGTGATTGTACTATCAATGATAGCTAATTCTTTGTACCAATATATATTTTGTACGGACACAGCAACAAAGTAATGACATACCAGGAGCGGATACGTTTATGAAAGAGCAAGGAAACACACAGCATTCGCTGTTGAAGATCCTGATCGCGCTGCTGCTGCTTGCAGCCGCATTTTTCGGGTACAGACACTTCTTCCCGACCCGGGTAGTCACCGTGGGCTTTATCTACGACAACGACGAGACGGCGCCCTATTCCTACAATTTTTACCTGGCCCAGGAAACGGTGCAGAAGACCTATCAGGACAAGGTTCGTACCGTCATGTGCAGCAATGTGCTGGACGAGCATATCCACCTGGCCGTTGAGAAGCTGGCGGCCGGAAAATGCGATATTATTTTTACCAACAGCTACGGAAACATCCGCGACCTGGCTCCCAGGTATCCCCATATCCAGTTCTGCCAGGCGTCTTTCGACCCGGTTCCCAAAGAAGCCCCGGCCAATTACCATACGTTTAAAGGCGAGGTATACCAGGGCCGGTATGCCAGCGGCGTAGTGGCGGGACTGAAGCTGAAGGAAATGATCCAGAAAGGCAAGATCAGACCGGAAGAAGCCAAGCTGGGTTTTGTGGCCGCTTTCCCTTATCCGGAAGTCATCTCCGGTTTTACCGCGTTCCTGCTGGGAGCGCGCTCCGTGGTTCCCCAAACCGTGATGTACGTTAAATACACCAACATCTGGGACAGCTACACGCTGGAAAAGGCCTGCGCGGAAGAACTGCTGGAGGAAGGCTGCGTGATCCTGTCGCAGCATTCGGACACGGTAGGCCCGGCCATCGCCTGCGAAGAAAGTTACGCAAAAGACGTGTACCATGTCGGGTATAACATCGACATGACGGACGCGGCGCACCATACGTCCCTGGCCGGCACGCGGATCAACTGGACGCCCTACATCCTCGGCGCGGTCAAAGCCGTAATGGACAATAAACCCATTGAGAAAACCGTAGCGGGCACGGTACACCCCAACCAGGATATGAGCGCCGGCTTCAAGGAAAACTGGGTTGAGATGACCAGACTGAACACCGCCGTTTTGCCGGAAGAGGCACAGGAGCAGCTCAAAGAAACGATACAGAATCTGCGGGACGGAAAAGTCCAGGTGTTCAGGGGAGACTATACCGGGGTGAACCCCAATGACCCGAAAGATACCATTGATCTGCGCAGCGGGTTTACCGAAAACAAAGATTCCTCCGTTTCCTCTTTCCATTATATATTAAAAGACGTGGTTACCGTTTTACAATAAACGACGTTCCTGACAGGAGTGGTTTCGATTGAAGATACGCATAAAGACAGCGTTATATGGGGTCATGGCAACGGCCTTCTGCCTGATTCTGTCCGCCTGCGCCGGGCCGGCGGGGGATAAATCCGCCTCCGCTCCCAAAACGTCCGCATACCTAACTTTTCTGGACACGGAACCGGCTTTGGCAGATCCCCAGCGCATTTCTGAAAAATATACGGTGGTCCTGAATGTGTTCGACCGTCTGGCAGAAGAAAAGGTAGAAGACGGCCGCAACCGGATGGTTCCCTCCCTTGCGGATTCCTGGGAAGTATCCGGGGATGGCCTGGTCTATACGTTCCGCCTCCATCCCGGCGTAACGTTCAGCAACGGGGCCGCCCTCACCGCGGAAGACGTGGAATTTACGTTCCACCGGCTTATTTCCCATCCGGAAAGCCGGAACCGGGACCTGGCCATGAGCATCCTGGGGGCCGAAGCACTGCGCGAAAAAAAGACCGACAAGTTAGCAGGATTTAAAATCATCGACGACCTGACCTTTACCATAACCCTCGCCTACCCCTGCGCCACCTTCCTGGAAGGACTGACCACGCCGGGAGCCTCCATCCTTGACAAAGAGACCACGCTGAAAGCGGGAGACGCCTTCGGCAGGACGCCGGAAACAACCGTCGGGACCGGTCCCTTTGTGCTGACGGAATGGACTAAATATAAAGGCATCGTTATGAAAGCCAACCCGAAATGCTGGTCCGGCCCGCCCAAATGCGACGGCCTTTCCATGCATTTTTACGCGGAGAACAGCCCGCTGCGCCAGATGTTCCTCAACGGGGAGCTGGATATCCTGGATTTGGACAAACTGGGCATTGACGCTGAGTATTTCCTGCGGGGGGACATTTACCGGAAGAACGTGATCCGGGGTCACCGCGTGGGCATCTCCTATATCGCCCTCAACCAATCCCTGCCTCCTTTGCAGGATGTGCGGGTCCGCAAGGCGCTGCAGCTGGCGCTGGATCGTAAGACCCTGATGCAGACAGCCATCAGCAACCGTGGCATTCTGGAAAACGGCATCTTCCCCCGGGGGCTGAAGGGACATAATCCCGGCTTGCCGGAAATCCCCTTCGATCCTGCAAAGGCCAGGCAGCTGCTTCAGGAAGCCGGGTATCCGGGCGGATTCGAGCTGACGATCAGCTATTCCGATACCACAGCCCAGCGGGTGAAGGAAATGCTGAGGCTGACAGCAGCCATGTGGAAAAAGATCGGCGTCCGCGCCTCCCTGATGGAGATGGAAAACCGTTCCTTCCTGAACCGCAGGAACCACGGCGAGCTGGCCTGTTATACCGGGACCTGGTCGGCTGACTATAACGACCCGGACAACTTCATCAGCGCCTTCTTCGGCAGCAGGGAGAATTCTCTGGGGCGCAGCCTGTGCTATCCGGACGAAGCGGTGATGAAACGGGTCGTGGACGCCCGCTCCATCGTGGACCCGGAAGCGCGCATCCGGGAATACCGGTTCCTGGAAAAGAAGATCATCCAGGACGACGCGGCGTGGATCCCCCTGTATTCCGGCTACCATTTCTTTGCGGTGAACGAACGGGTCAACGGATTCCATGTGCGCTGGAACGGCTGGTCAAGCAACCGTTACGCGGATGTTTCGATAAAAGCGGAAGCGGATCGGGGGAACTGAGATATGCATTCTATACGTACAAAAATTACAATCCTTACAGTTTCCGCCATACTGATCTGTTCCGTCCTGATTGGTACCCTGTCGGCCTTTACGGTCAAAACCAGGGAAGAACAGAACGCCCAGCGGCTGCTGAACACGATTTGTGCATCGAAGCTTGACAAAATCAACAGCTACCTGAACATTATAGAGAATTCGGTGGACTCCATTTCCCGTTTCGTATACAGCTCCTTTGATACCGTTGTGTTATCGGATGCAAATGCAATCGGGGCTACGGGTTCCGGCCGGAGCCTGCGGAAACGGACCCGGACCGCCGCGCAGCAGGAGGCGCTGGATGCGTATCTGCAGGAGCATCTGGCAGCGACCCGGGAAATGTGCAGGACCATCGCGGCAAATAACTCCAGCATCCTGGGGTACTATTACCGTATCAATCCGGAACTCAGCGAACATATGAAAGGGTTCTGGTATTCCCGTCAAAACAACGGCCAGTTCAAACAGCTGATGATGACGGAAATCAGCGAGTACAAACCCGACGATTTTGCCCACGTGGGCTGGTATTACCTGCCCCTGGAACGGGGCCGCCCCTCCTGGCTGGATCCCTATGAGAACAAGAACCTGGGGGAAACCGTCGTGTCCTACATCATGCCCCTTTATAAATCCGGTACGTTTATCGGTGAGATCGGCATGGACATCAGCTATTCCACCCTCGTAAACCAGATTAAGGAACTGAAGATCCTGGAATCGGGGTATGCGTTCCTTACCGACCGGAAAGGCAAAATCGTGTATCACCCACAGCTGAGCCACGGAACCCTGCTGGGGGATGTCAGCGAGGAAATGAAAGCCGCAGGGAAAAGCAGTGATACCCGGTTGATCCGTTATACCAATAACGGCGTGGAAAAAGAAGCCGCCTGGAACACCCTGTCCAACGGACTGATTCTGTTTGTTTCGGCGCCGGTCAGTGAAATCAGCGCCGGCTGGCGGAACCTTTCCTGGCTGACGCTGGCAACGGCGGCGGCCACGGTAGCCCTGTTCATCATCCTTACCCTGTCTCTGGTGAGGAAGATCACCAACCCACTGGTACAGCTGGTACATGCTTCCCAGCAGATTTCCGAAGGGAATTATAACGTAGATTTGAATTATGAAGGAGACGATGAGATCGGAATCCTCACCAAGTCCTTCCAGCAGATGGTCAACCATATGCGGGTCTTTATCAGCGACCTGAACAGCAAGGCCTTCCGGGACGCCCTGACCGGCGTAAGGAACAAGGGCGCCTTCGACATCTTCCTGATGGATAAAAATGAAAATATCCGACAGTCTGATCCGAAAGACGTAGAGGATTTCGCGGTCGTTATGTTTGACTGCAATGAGTTAAAAACCATCAATGATACCTACGGCCACGAAAAAGGCGATCTCTATTTGCAGAATGCCTGCCGTACGATCTGTAAAGTATATTCCCACAGCCCGGTTTTCCGTATCGGCGGCGATGAATTTGTGGCGATCCTGCAAAAGGAAGACTGGAAAAAGCAGGTGGAACTGGAGCAGCAGTTTACAAAGGCAATGGCTGATGTCAACGCAACTGCTGCAAACCCCTGGGACCGTGTCAATGTGGCCATCGGTACCGCCAATTACAATCCTGAAACAGACCCGGATATGGAGTCCGTTTTCCGCCGGGCCGATGTGCTCATGTATGAAAACAAGAAGCAGATGAAAGAAGCAAACACAAAATGGATGGAACAGTAAGCAGCATGACTGCACTGTAAACCGGATTCAGATCTCAAAAGCGAAAGGGCCTGCCAACTGGCAGGCCCTTTCATTAACAAGCGCCCGCACCCTGTTACAGGTACGGGCGTTAGTTCCGGAGTTTTCCAGACCTTTGCCTGCTGCCAGAACCGTATCCGGTTCTGCGTCCGATTTGCGTTAATGAGACGCTGATTAATTCTTGATTTCTTCCTGCTGCATGTCTTCCAGCACCGCCACAAGAGCCAGTTTGGCCTCTTCCAGCCGGTCCAGGTCATAAATGATATCCCGCACCAGGAAATCTTTGGTGCTCACCGTGTTGCTGATGCTGTCGATAACTTCATCCATCCGTTTCAGTACGCCATACAGAATATCCCGACGCGTTACATCCCGGTTCACTTCCATGATTACATCCACCTCTTTTCTTTTTTATTTATCGATATCTATTACTATTTACGATAATTTATAATTAATATATCACAACAAGCCTCAATTTGCAATTTGTTTTTCAACAAAACCCGTATCCGGACCGTGCGGGTTTATTAGTGTAACACTACACCTCTTTTAATTTTTGTTTCTTTTATTACGCGGTATTGTAGAATTGTATGCTTTCTGATAAAATAAATTAAAAAGAATTATCTTTACTCTCACAATTAGTCTAATGATAAAGGAGCCTGTGTTATGAAAAAACTGAAAGCTGTTTGCGCCTTGTCTCTCGCCGGCCTCTTGCTGTTCTCCCTCAGCGGCTGCGGCGGTGAAAAGAAAGAACCGGTTAAGGCCGGTACCCAGAAACTTACGGTCTACTGGGGCGCGTTGGAGGATTTCATGGCAGCGGATGTGGCCGCCTTTGAAAAAGAAACCGGAATCAAAGTGACCGCTGTCCGTATGTCATCGGGCGAAACCCTGAAACGGCTGCAAGCAGAAAAAAACGCCCCGAAAGCATCGGTCTGGTTCGGCGGGCCGGCAGACGGCCAGATTCAGGCCAAAGCGGACGGACTGCTGGAAAAATACGTTTCTCCCAACGCAGCCAAAATTCCCGACCGGTTCAAAGATTCGGACGGTTTCTGGACAGGTGTCTATGTGGGCTATCTGGGTTTTGCCTCCAACGGCAAGCTGTTAAAGGAAAAGAATCTGGAACCGCCCAAAAGCTGGAACGACCTGCTGAAACCGGAATACCGGGGACAGATTGTCATGCCTAATCCCAAAACGTCGGGTACCGGCTACACCTTGCTGGCTTCCATGTTCCAGCTCCGGGGTGAGGAAGACGCACTGGAATATATGAAGAAACTGGACAAACAGATTAAGACCTACCAGCGGTCCGGTTCCGCGCCGGCAAAAATGGCAGGTCAGGGCGAATGCATGATCGGCATCTCTTTCCTGCACGACGCCATCAAATTCCGGGAAAGCGGCATGAAAGACCTGATCCTGACCTCCCCCTCGGAAGGAACCGGATATGAAGTGGGCGCCGTGTCGCTGATCAAGGGAGGCCCCGATCAGGAAGCGGCCAAACGGTTCATCGACTGGTGCCTGACGGCTAAAGCCCAGGAAATCGGCCAGACCGTCGGTTCCTACCAGTTCCTCACCCACCCCGACGCCAAACCGCCGAAACAGGCAGACGAACTGAAAGGCACCCAGCTGATCAAATACAATTTCCTCTGGTCAGGCAAGCACCGCGATGAAGTGGTGAACAAATGGGAAAAGGAAATTGACAAGTAACCCGGTACCGGAAGACAGGAAGCAGAATGAATAATAGGACCCCGTTTTCCGATTTCTATTGACAAAATTATCAGGAATGATTATAATTAAGGTATCAAAATTAATTATGATAGTTTCCGAAGTTTAATAGCAACCCTTATCCTTCTTCTTCACCTTTTAACACAGCAAGACGAAAAGCCCGCATGAACCATGCGGGCTTTTCGTCTTCGTTTTATAGTAAATATTATACTATTATTATTTACAATCTCAGTGCGGCATACCGGCAGTCCGGCCCTCTGTCACGTTCTGCAGGGCATCCCAGCTTTCCAGCGCCCGCTCCACAAAAATCCTGCGGACGGCAGGATTCTCGCCCATGCCGTGGATGTAGGGCGTAACGGCAAAGCCTTCCTTCTGCAGAATCACTTTATGGGAATCCTCGTCGTCCCCGGCCATATCGTTGTTGGCATGATCCCCTGCCACCATCATCATGGGCATCAGGGTCACACGTTTCACACCTTCCTCTTTCAGTACGGGAATCACATGCTCCAGCATGGGCATGCCTTCCACGCTGTACACATGGATGTTGCCCCGTTCCAGTTTGTTCAGGCGGTCCTGGATCACTGCATAGAACGCATTGGAAGGATGGGGCGTGCCGTGGGTCATCACCAGCAGCGCTTCGTCGGCGGCCAGATCCGGGAACTGGGTAGCAAAGGCTTCCACCGTTTCTGCCACATCGTCCCGCTGTTCCTCCTGTCCCTGCCAGAACAGAAGGGGCAGACCCATGGTCATCTTCTTGAACTGATTGCGGTAGTTGCGGTAAATGCCGCATTTATAGTCATACTCCATCCCGGGAATGATATCCAGCGAAGCCAGGGCGATCCGGGTATAGCCCTCCGCCTTCAGCTGTTCCAGCGCTTCCTCCGGTGTGGGAATGACCACCCCTTCTTTTGCCCTGATGCGGTCGATGATAATGTGGGATGTATACGCCACCACCACCTTCACATCAGGCAGCGCTTTCTGAATTTCCGCTACCGTAGCGTTAATAGTCTTGTCTCTCGTTTCTTTCATCGTAGTACCGAAGGACATCACCACCATGGCGTCCTTATCGGGCAGGTCCTGCATCGCCTTATTGTTAAACACGCGCACGCCAATCTCCGACGCTTCTAGCAGGGCCGGCGTAGGATTCTTCACTTCGCCGCTGAGTTTATAACCGGCATGGCCCGGCACGGCAAAGGCCATACCGCAGGCGGACAACAACACATTCGTTAACACTTTACGGAATTTTCTCATTGTGGAACCTCTTTCTGTGGATTTGTGGAAATGATAAAACGCTCTGCGATTGTGCCGGTACTCCATTGACGCCTCCCTGAGGGTAAAGGAATACGGGAATGCACAAATCAATATTCAATTAATTATAAGATATTACATATAAAAATGCAATACTAATAGAATGTATTCTTAATAATTGTGCGTATAAAACAGCGGCTGCGCTTTTAAAGCACAGCCGCGCACATCATCGCATCCTATATTCTACGCATATCCGAAAATATAAATCGGACGGCGTTTGCTGTTCCCAAAGCAGCCTGCCGTAACGTAATGCTGAAGCTCAACCCGCGGTTTATACTCTTACACACTCCCCTAGGCCTCCAGTTTCTTTTCAAACTCTTCCACCGGCAGCGGCCGGAAGAACAGGAAGCCCTGCACGATATCGCAGCCTGCCTCTTTCAGCAGCTGCAGCTGGCTTTCCGTTTCCACGCCTTCCGCCAGGCATTCCAGCCCCAGCTCTTTCCCCATGGCCACCACATGCTTGAACAGGCTGCCATGCTTTCCGTAATCCCCTTTCCCTTCAGGGAGGACGCTGCGGTCAATTTTCACCACATCCCAGGGAATCGTCTTGATCAGATTCAGGGAAGAGTAGCCCATGCCGTAATCGTCTACGGCAGTACAAAATCCTTCCCGCTGCAGCCCGCTGACAATTCGCCGCAGGTCGCTGAATTCCACGTCCGTGGTGGTTTCCGTAAATTCAAACTCAATAAACTGATGGGGAACCCGGTTCCGGTCAATGATTGCAACCAGATCGGCCAGCAGGTTCCGGTTCACCATATGCTTGCGGGACAGGTTCACCGAGATGCGTACCACCGGCAACCCCGCGTCAAGCCAGCGCCGGATATCCCGGCACACATGGTCCAGCATGTAAAAATCCAGCCTGCATATATCGCTGGTCTCTTCCAGCGCCGGGATAAAATCACCGGGGGAAACGGTCCTGCCGTCATGACACCAGCGGCACAGGGCTTCCGCGCCGCAGATCTTCCCGGTACGGATATTCACCTTGGGCTGGTACACCGGATAATACTCTTCCTCCCGCAGGGCATGGATAAAATCCTGCTGGACGTGGGTGACCTTTTCCCGTTCCCGGGCCAGTTTATCATCATAGAACACGATATGGTCCTGTTTTCCGCTCATGGCAGCCATATAAGCGGAAAGGAGCGGACCCCGGATGTCATCCGGGCTATGGAGCACAAACCCGTCCGGCACGACAAACACGCCGGCATTGGCAGAAACGGTTACAACGTCATCCGATTGTTCGCCATAGGAGATCCGGGTTTCGAGCAGGCAGTCCAGCAGCTTCTCCAACCGCTCCTTCCTGCATACCGCTACAAAATCATCGCCTGACAGGCGGCACACGATGCCCTCTGTGCCGACCAGTTCTTCTACAGTTTTGTAATGACTGCACAGCACGGCATTGGCCTTTTCCCTGCCCAGTTCCTGATTCACCACCGTAAAATGGCGCAGATTATACCGCACAACCGCGAGGCCCACAAACCGGCCCGTTCTTTCTGTCTGCATGAAATGGTTCTGCAGGCTCCGGGTGTTCCGGTACCCATCGTAATCGAAAAATGCCAGATCCTCAATCGAACGCTGCATCCGGTTGCGGCAGACAAAACTCAGCGTAAGACGCATGATAAGTTCCACACGCCGCCGTTCCTCCGAAGAAAGAGGCCGGATGCCGGACTGCATGTACACAGTCATGGTAGCGATCGCCATACCGCTGGTCACCACACGCTGGAACGCCACCGGCTCCCCTTCCCCGATGTCGAAGCTGCAGAAGGTCTCGCCGCCGCCTTCCTTTTCTTCATCCAGGCTGCGGTACAGGCGGGTCACGCCCTTGCAGAGACGGAACAGTCTGGCAATTTCTCCCAGAATCTGCTCAATTTGTGAAATATCAGCTTCGCCTGCAGCCGTCATAGCCGACACAAGCTGGTCAAACAGCTCATAATACCGCATGTCCTGACCAACGTTTTGCTCCTTCACAATCCTCACCCCAAGCACAATATATTACCAGGGAAAATTTACGGAAACACTGATGAATTTATAAATCAACACTTGATTCATCATATTATATCACAAAATGATACATAAGCGGTACAGAATCCTTACCGCCCGCCGGCGCCCATGCGCATCAGTACGTTTTTCCGCACGTACATTTCGGCATCGGCCCGTTCAAACACAGTGTCTACATCGGCATCCTGACCCGGAATGAAATCCGCCATACCAAGCGATACGACAGCCTTTCCTTCCGCCAGATTCTGTTCCGCTTCCCGGTTAAAGGCAGCCGCGATCGCATGACGGTTCTCATAATCCTGCCCCTGCAGGATCACTTCAAATTCATCGCCGCCAAAACGGAACACCGGACTGTGGCTGAAGTGACGGCAGATGATCCTGCAAGCGGAAATCAGCAGCTCATCCCCCGCTTTATGCCCATAGGTGTCGTTGGTCATCTTCAGTCCGTTTACATCAAGGGAGACCACGGCAAAATCCCGTATCAGTCCCTCTTTTATCTTCGCATCCAGCTCTGCTTCGTAGTCTTCACAGGCCCGTTTGTTCTTTACGCCGGTCAGGGGATCCTTATACGCAAGCTGTTTCGCGGAGCCGATTTCTACTTCCTGCTGCTGTTGGATCTGCAGCAGCTCTTCCAGCTTTTGCAAATACTCTTTCCGTTCGTCTTCCACCACAAATTTGTGGATGAGGCAGCAGCCCAGTAGATAGCCTAACGCGTACAGCGGCAGCAACGGATAAAAATACTGGGCTGTTATGGTTACGATCATGATGATGCCGAAAAAGCCCACCGTCTGAAACCGCCGTTTTTTCGTTCCCGTTGTTTTTCCCGCGATATACAGCGTCTGCGCCGAGGTCAGCAGGAACACCAGGATTTGCAGAATCAGCGCCACATAGCGTATTCCGCCTGCGTGATAGGCGCCGGCTTCATCAAAGGTAAAGTAAACCGGCCAGAACAGATTGACGATCAACCCGGCTACCTGGAACCAGAAAATGGCACGCCCTGCATGAATCAGAAAAGTGCCAAAGACGCTCTTCTCTTCCAGATACAGAATAACATACCGGGTCCATAAAAGGACGGACGAAGCCATCGCTACATAATAGACCACGGTATCCGCATAAAGCAGTTTTACGGCCTGCAGGCCGTTGAAAACGCCCCATAAGGCATCTGTTACATAATAAGCAAAAACAGCCAGCATAAAATACCGGAAACTGCGTTTTACCTCGGAACCGTCTTTCTTGTTTTGGGGCTGGAAGACTTCGTAATTGAGAATCAAATGAATCGCAATCGCAAGAAGCCCGATGATCGAATAAGTCATGGATTATCCTCTTTGTTTTATTCTTTGCCAAATACATTTCATAAGCTTGCGATAGTTGGCATCCAGATAATTGGTAATCACAGAGTAAAGGGTATAGTCAGTGTTACCTTTCAGTTCTTCCAGGTACGCTTTGAATGCTTCTGCGTTCTTGTTCATTTTCCTCCTTTATTTTTTAATCTACTACAATTTCAGCATCGGACGCTGTTTGCTGCAGGATTCCGGTATCCACAGCATCCAAGCCAAAGAGTACTTTCTCCCGCAGGGCCTCGCCGGGTTTCGTAAACCATGTACGGTCAAAGGTGTACTGTCCATGCTCATTGGTCAGCCGCTCCCGCATCATGTCCACTACGCTGAGGTTATCACCGTAAAGCTTGTCATAATACCTGCCGGCATCAATCAAAACGGCCCTGTGTGTCCTGACTTTTCCGTCCGTATAAAGATCGAACGGCCTCGTCTTGCTGTATGCCCTGCCCAGGTTATTCCAGTAGTAAAGCTGTTCCCCGTCCCGGGTGGGAGTGCGCCCGAAGATGGCCAGATCCGTCAGATTGTTTTCAAGATGGATCTTGTCCTTTGCAAGCACATCGTCAATCGCCAGATTTCCTTCGTCTACATGGACATTCCCGCGGTTGGCCCAAAGTGACGGCATATGTGTACCGTTCCCGGAGCGGAGACTTCCGACGGAAATTTCACCGCTGATAAGCTTCTGGTTGCCTGCACCTATAGCCGACAGCTGCAATACCGAGTTGCCGCCCTTGGCTTCTACCGTGCCAATTTGGATAAAGTTACCCGTCAGTTCCACATCGAGACCGGCGCCGCCGCTTGCCTCTGACTTTACCGTATTGACGCGGGATGCTGCCGTATTGTTTTCCATACGCAGCACCACAGCCTTGCCTTCCGCCAGATTCAGGAAGAGATCCCCGTTGGTCAGCGCCACATGGGTCGTACCGCCGGAAACAATGTTGTTTCCATTGATATTGCCCCGGCCTGTGTTGGTTATGGTGGTATTGCCCACAACATTGACATCCCGTTCCAGTGCAATATTTCCTTCATCAAGAACCGTCACTTCCAGATTCCGCGTAGCCTTCACCGCGTCCGTCACGCGCAGATCGCCGTTGCGGCCGTTCAATATAATACCTCCACCGGAATTCAGTTCTCCGTCATCCCGGATGACGAAGTTCCCGGCACCCGTTCCCTGTTCATAGGCATTCTTTCCGGCCGTCATCGTGATATCACCGGTTATCGTGGATGTTTTGCCCTGAATATAGATGGTTCCAAGGTCGGTTCCGACAGTGACGTTATTATTCGCCTTTATCGTTTCCTCATTCGGCGTATTTTCGACACCGATGTAGATTTCACCCTTACCCGTCTGTACCGATACATCTCCATTCTTGGACTCGACGGATCCGGTAATGAGGACGCTGCCCTCGTTGTCAATATTCGCAATGACATCGCCTTTTTCGGCAATAACGTCGCCCGCAAAATGAATATCTCCGTCTCCCTTCACATAGAAACGGGCTTCATTCCACGCCTCAAGCAAAGTTTCATTCTCAGACAATTCGCCGATGCGGATGCCTCTTCCATCTGAGCTTGGACTCGTGACCCGAATATCCATGTCGTTTCCGGCGCTGATGGTTCCGATATAAGTGACCGCATCTCCTGCCGACAGGGAGAAGTCCACCCTGACGCTGCTCACTTTATCATCGTAAAAATCCCTTTGTATAAGTTGTAATTTCACACAATTACTCAACGTTATTATATTATAAAAATCCTGATATGTATAGTTACTTTATTCATATATATATATACAAAACAGCCCCGGCAAAATTGACAGCAGATTTCAGGGTTATCATTAGGAAAAACAGAGACCATCCTGTTACAGCCCCTCTCATAGAAACAAGAACGCCCGCACCTTTTTTCAGGTACGGGCATACGTTATGAAAGTGTCAAATTTTTATTTTTTCTGTGCCGACGGCTGCGTATCCTGTTCGGCCTGGCGGATATCTTCCTTCATGTCTTTTGCCAGGTTCAAATTCTGGAACGGTTTGTCGTCCGGAATCAACATGTTAAATTTGTCGGTCTTGTCAATCAGCACGCTGCCGCTTTGGAAAGTAAGTTCCAGCACATGGCCGCCGTGTTTTTTGTCATCGGAAATAAAATGGAAATGCCAGCCGGTTGAGTTCAGCCCGCCCATGTAATTGGGGCAAAACAGGCCTACCACGGTGCCGGTAATGTTCTTATGGGTAAATTCCGTCTGCTTTTCTTTCAACGCGCCTACCAGCGTGGGATACGGTTCCTGACTTCCGTATTCGCTGCGGAACAGGATGCTGGGGAAGGTGGTGTGCAGCTTGATCATGTAGAAGCTGTTTGCCCCTTTTTCGTTGACGATCTTGTTCAGCCGCTCTTCCAGCGCCGCTTTGTTTGCAATATCCGTCAGCGGCAGGGTGATGTCCTTGTCAAAGAAGGTTACGTTGGAGAAAGGTACGGTGTCTTTATCGTTGGCAACCACCACTTCACCGCTGCCCAGGGCCTGATAGACGGTGCCGTCCAGTACGATCATTTCGCCGTTCAGCCCTTTGAAGGTTCCGATGCCGGTGTCGCCCACCGAGCGCACCTGTTTCACGGTAACGGTGCCGCCGAAATATCCCTGTGCCAGCGACTGCAGCAACGCAACCTGCTGGATCGTTTCCCTGTCAGCAGTTGCCGCGTAAGCGGAACTGCATGCTACTAAGCCTGCCAGCAATGCGGCAGCGCATTTCTTTTTCAAATTCATAAACGTCTCCCCCTTTTATCTTATCAGCCGTTCGGCCTTCTTTTGAAATTATTTTACTGTATTGGTCAGTTATTATACTAATTATATAATAAACAAAGATATGTAGCAAGAATAACAACAAAATCGTATGAATCCCGATCTTAATACACTTCCATAAACCGCAATAAGCACGTTTCCTCTGTCAGCTTGTCTTCAATCGGTTCGCATTGTAGTCCCTTATCGGAAATGATGAGCGCTTTGGGGAACCGGTTCCAGTCGATGGCGCCGACGCCTTTGATTTCGTTATTGTAAAACCGCATCGCGTCCCCGCGCAAAAATTTAATTAAAAATTTCCGGAGCATCTCAGATATATCCGAATTCAGTACGTTGCCGTACAGCTGCGCACCTTCCCGGTTTCCCAAAAACGCCGCCGCTACGTCCACCGTGCCCGAGCCCAGATTCTCGATCAGCGGTTTTACGTTCCAATACATCAGATACACTTTTTTTCCGCTTTCCGCCAGTTTTCTGGCGGTAAGATAGCCGCTCAACGCGCTGCATTGCTCCACTACTTTCGCTTTGGCTTCAATCTCGGGCATCGTCTCCGCCAGTTCACGGATATAGTCCCTTACAGCCTGCGCATCGGTGGCGTTGACCGTGTCAAGGAATTGCAGCGCGATGTCCAACTCGTTAGTTATGAAATCTTCATATGTTTGCTTTCCGACAATGGATTTGTAAACCTGCCGTTCATTGCGGGCCACGCCTATCAGGAATTCGACGCGATCAGCCGCTCCGTTTCGATAGGCCTCAAACGCATCCAGGGGAATCAGTCTGCCGTCCCGGGTCGGTCCGGTCGGATACAGGTCATGCAAAATCTTTTGCGATACTTCCTTCAACCGGTCCGTGGAAAGCTGCCTAAGCTCTTCCATGGTCGTCGCGGATGTCTCCTGCAGCAGTTTCTTCGCCAGATTCCGGGACACCTCCGGCGTTTCATAGGCCGCCTGGGGATTGCCCTGGAACACAAACGCTTTACGGAAGAGACCTTTCGCCTGCTCACAGGCCGCCAGCAGACAGATGGAGATGGCTCCGGACGCAAAACCCATCACGGTGACCCGGTCGGGGTCGCCGCCGAAGGCCGCGATGTTTTCTTTGATCCATTTCAAGGCCGCAATCTGATCCAGCAGGCCAAGGTTTAAGGCGTCGGGATACGCGTCCCCTCCGGGCACCTGGGAAAAATCAATGAAGCCGAAGAGACCCAGACGGTAATTAAAGCTGACGCCTACAATGTCCGGGCAGGAACGAATCAATTCGACGCCGTCCAGCAGCGGATCGGCCGATCCGCCGTAGGCAAAGTCGCCGTGATGGAACAATACGAGGACCGGCTTTTTCTGATCCGTTTTTTTAGCGCCTGTACAGATATTCAGCGTCAGGCAGTCTTCGCTTTGCCTGTGATGCTTTAAGATCGAGCCTTCGTGTTCCACCTGTATGGCAGAGGCCCCCAGGTATTTTGCCTCGAATACGGCTTTCGATTCCGGCAGCGGTTCGGGCGCTTTCCACCTGCGTTCCCCCACGGGAGGCTTTGCATAGGGAATTCCCGAATAGTATATGATATTTTTTTCTTTGACGCCCACATAGATGCCGGTTTTTGTTTTCACCGCCAGGTCGGTGTCATAGGCGCCGGTGATTGGCTGGTTCTGCCGGTTCACTTCGTCCAGGTCGATTTTTTTCAGCGCGTCGTCAAATACAAAGCCCTGGCTCCCGTCCCCGTACTGTTCGCGGATTTTCCGGACACGGTACCAGCGGACAGCCATATGGAACGCAAATCCCAAAATCGGAAGACCGACGATATACACATACTGTTCCAGCAAATAATCTGACGCGGATAACCCCATCCATGACATGACGGCATACTCGGCCGCCAGAAAGAGAAGGACGAACGCGCCAAAAACCGTGTACCGGTAGACCGTATTACTCTGTACGGTTTTGCTGAAGAGGATCCGGGTCGCTACCTCCTGCAGCACATATCCGAGCACCCAGCAGACTACCGCGCACTGCCAGTCCGGCCAGCCCATCGCCTTCGGGACTGCGAAGCCTAAGCCATATCCGATGGCCATGATAAAGCCAACCATTAAATCATCAATCGTGAATAGTTTTTTCATGTTGCACCTGAATTTCTATTTCTTTGTTTGTCTGAACTGTCAAAACATATTCTGTTCGGTCAGGAAATACGTCCTGTCCCAATCCTGGGTTTTCGTATGCTTCACACGCCTGCCGTTATCGGCCCGCCTTATACGCTGCGATGCGTTTGGCCACGTTGTCCCTGATGTTGTTGTAGTAGTATATGTAATCGCAGTCGTGACGCCCGTCCGGTCCGAAGAAAGAAGCCGCGATCTCGGCTTCCCCTTCGGGCAGCGGGACGAACTTGGCGTTTGTCACGACTACACCGCGGGCAAGATTCAGCTGCGCGTCCGCGCCCAGATCGCCAATCTCCGCCTTGCCGGTTTCTTCATTCAGCACGAGGGAACCCAGGTTCGCACTGGCCGGGGCGTATGTTTCGTCCAGTTTCCAGTTCAGCGGGTTGATGGAAATCGCATTCGGCAGCACCACCACGTTCACGGCATTTTCCTCCACGTTTTTGGGACCCTCGGTGTTCCAGCTGACAATAACGCCCGTATCCGTTTCGCCGGTGGCGAACTTCAGGTGCGGGTTGGCCGCAAGGTACTCCTTCGTGACAGAGTAGCCTATGGGATAGGCCGCGACCATGCGCTTGCAGTACTCGGGATGGTCTTTGAAATATTTACTCAGCAGGAGCAGGACCATGGACGAGCCCTGGCTGTGGCCCGCGATGATAAACGGACGCCCCCCGTTGCAGTTCTCGAAGTAGTAGTCCAGGGCTGCGGTTATATCGTCGTAGGGCATACCGGAAAGCGCCGCGTTGACGTCCCCGGTCTTCTTATGGATTTCCCCCGCGTACCGCAAGCCGGCCTGGCGATAGTACGGCACAAACACGTTGGTAGCATCCGCGAAGGCGGACGCATGCATCATGTACTCGCCTGCCACGCCCTGCAACATCTCCTCATTGTCCAGCGTCGCGTAATCAGGGGATCCCTCTTCGAAGCTCCCCATGATGTACTCCGTGGCATAAATGTAGATCGTGTCGACCTCCCTGGCAGCATCCGGAATCTGATACCAGCTGGTCTTCCGGGAGTAGTCGGTCATAGCATAGCCTTTTTCTGATGGCAACGTCTGATTCTTCATTTTTTTTACATCCTTTCGCTATCGATCAATATGTATTATTGTAACATATTCCCCACATTTTGTAACCGAATCACTCTTACGCCTTGTAAACTTCCTCGCCGTCCACGATGGTGGCGACGATGTTAGCCTGTGCGACCTTCTCAATGTCGTCGTGGAGGAAATCGCAGTCATTGACTCCAACGATATGATAATATTCGTCACTGTACCTTGCACGTTCTGCGACGATACGGGCGATTTCCGCCTTCGGGTTTTCCGGATTGTCGGGAATCACCATCATCAGTTCAGCTTGAAATCGTAATGCCTGGAATAATCCTCCTGAATGTTCAGGCGAAGTGTCCTGTTCGCCAAGTCGTAAACCGCTGTGTGCCATGTCTGCCAGTAGTTATTGGGATGAATGTTCCTGTCGTGCAGCTTGTAGGTATCAATTTCGGACTGAATAACCGCTTTGAAATCCATAGGAGCGTTTGCGATGGTCAGGTTTCCGTCAGTATATTCCGTATACCAGAACGGCTTTGTATCCGCTTCATAAGTCTGGGTATATTTCACACGCTCCATTAAGCGAGCCATTCCTTCCGCGGATTTACCGCCCTCTGCGTAATGCTCCTTCAGTATGGCGTAACGTTCCACTCCGCAGGCATGGGGCGTAAGGATGGGGAAGCCCTTGTAGGTCTTGCCCGCCACGGTCTGCCCTGTCTTCGCTATATGCTTTGCGTAAGAAGTATTCGGCGCGTAGTTGACATAGAAATTTGTCATGATGTTGTCCGTGTCTTTTCTGGCCACAAGCTCGCCGTCAATACACTCGATGATATAGGTCTCCTTCTCGTCGGAGAGCATCCAGTGAAGCCCCCATGTGCCATAACCGCCGTAAATATCCATATTTTTCAAAAGCTCTACACCGTGAGCGGCGGATTTGGCGTGATCAAGGACGTAGCGGACTACCGCAACAGCATGGATGCGCGGCTTACCGTAATTGGTTGAGAGCAGAGTAGCGAAGTCCAGGTCAATGGCGGGACAGACGTTGCAGTTCATGGCCACGCCGTTTTCATTGATACCGTCAAACGTCAGGTTTGGCATGGCAAGCAACTGCGCTTCCGAAACGCGGTCAACCTCATTGGATTTCAGCGTGAGAATTGCGGCCAGCCCTATACTTGCGTAACGCCCCTCAGACTTTTTGGGAGCTACCTTGATGACGAATTCCGGAACATCGGCGTAATCCAGATCCAGATTACGTCCGTAGAAGTTTCCGTTGCGCACAGCGGAGCACGCGAAGCCGGTTTTGACCTGTTCACCCGTCTTTAAGTCAGCCGAGTAGTCGGAGTATTCCATGTAGTACAGGTAATCTGCCAGCTTTTTCGGAGTTGTGAAAGAAGACGCCTGTGCCACTGAAACGTAAGCGACGAAACTGAAAGCCATAAGTGCGGTCAATAAGAGATGAAATGCTTTCTTAGAGATTTTCATTGTATCTCCTCCTGTAGAATATCTTACTTTAATTCGCCGCTGTCGGGATTTACGTCCCGCGGCGACGCCCGGTTATCGATACCGTCTCTATTCTTCCTGTTCCTTACGCCTTGTAAACTTCCTCCCCGTCCACAATGGTAGCGACGATGTTAGCCTGTGCGACCTTCTCAATGTCGTCGTGGAGGAAATCGCAGTCAAACACCGTCATATTAGCGAGCTTGCCGAACTCGATGGAGCCCATGCGATGCTCCTGGCGCCACTGACGGGCTACGTTGATGGTCATGGCGCGCAGCGACTGTTCGCGGGTGATGGCTTCCTTTTCATTGTTCGGTAAGTCTATGCCGCCAAGCACTTCTTTCGGATACGAACGTTTTTCCGCCGTGTAAATGCTGTATTTGACATTCATCATCGGAGAAACGGGATAGTCGGAATGGAAGACCACGTTGGCGCCCGCATCGTAGAAGGATTTGATGGGATACGCATTCGCCGCCAGTTCCTCACCCACATACGAGACTTCAATTTCATAATGGCCCGGGATTTTCGCGGTCCACAGCGGCGGAACCGCAGGAACGGAACCGGTCTCCGCCATGCGGCGGATATCCTCCTCGGTCACAAAGTGCAGATGGGCCAGTACGTTACGCTGATCTTTATTGCCGGTAATCTTTTCCGCATCCTCGATGCAGCCCAGCATAAAATGAGTAGCGCCTCCTCCTTCGGAGTGGACATGGACGGACATGCCTTCTTTGTCCGCTTCGGTGATCAGCTCCACCATCTTGTCGTGATCGTTGAAGCGCTCCACACCGTGATAACCGGGCTCGTCAGCGTAATCCTGGTTCTGCCAGCCCGTGTGCGCTTCGGTCACGCCGTCCAGAAATGCCTTGGCGCCGACAATATGGAAGTATTCGCCGCTTATCGTAGCGCGCTGTGCTGCGATACGGGCGATCTCCGCCTTCGGATTTTCAATATTGTCCAGAACATACATATAAGCGTAGGTGCGCAGCTTCAGTTTTCCCTCCTGCTCCAGCTCATGGTAGGCCTGGGGAGCATCCCGGTGGACGATCTCCGCACCCGCGTCACAAACGGCTGTGAAGCCGCTCCTGAGGGCGAAATCCTGCCAGGCCAGCAGATATTCCTTGATATCTTCGATTGTAGTGGGAAGCTTCGGCACGATTTCAAACACGGGGCCTTCACAGATATAGCCGTCCGGTTCACCGTTCTCGTCCACATGCACCTGGTCATAGCCGTACTTCTTCGCGTAGGCCGCGTCAATGCCGGCCCATTCCAGCGCCTTCGTGTTGAGCAGCATGGAATGTCCGCCGCCGGTTTGCAGGAGCAGCGGCTTATCCGGACAGATTTCGTCCAGGTACGCTTTGGTGACGTATTCGTCATTCTCGATCCACCCTGCGGCTACGTAAAACTCGCGTTTTGGGTTCTTCGCAATGAATTCTTTTATGATTTCACGGTATTTGGCATAATCAGTCAGGCCGGCCTGCATCAGGTCCGCCTGTCCGATAAAACGGAGGCCGGCCAGATGACCGTGGCAGTGGGACTCCAGGAAGCCGGGATAGATAAAGTTTTCACCGTAATCCAACACCTTCGCGTCGGCGCCGGCCAGCTTTTTCGCTTCCTCTGCACTGCCGATATAGGCAAATACGCCGTCCTTCACCAGTGCCGCCCTGGCAAAAGGCCTCTTCTCATCCATGGTGATGATGTTGCCGAGAACAATCGTTTGTTTCATGGTACAACTCTCCTTTTATTTATGATAGTGTGAGAGGGAGGGGCGGGCCCTCTCTGTCTGCCCGATTCAGTTCTGTCAGCTTCAAGGGGAACGTAATGAATCTCATCAGTCTAGCCTGAAGAAGCAGGAAGTATTATTGAATGACTTCCTAAGGACAATCATTTTTTGGGGTTGAATTCAGACGGGCAGTCATTTCCGGGGCATGGCCCATGCCCTATGGTCGAACAGCCATTCACATCCCAGCACGCACCGCCCGCCACCTGTTTCACCGTTTCGGCGTCCAGTTCTACATCCGAAAGCTCCGACAGGTATGCCTCGGCCTCTTCCTGGGTAATGTCGTACCCTTCGGATTTTGCATACGCCCTCAGTTCGTCGGCAGTATTGCACTGCATGGCTTTATAAATCTGTTCTTTTGTGACTTCGTTTTCGTTGATTGGCATAATGAAGTCCTCCGAGAATTATTTATAATTTAAATGCCCCTTATAGAATTTTTTTACCCCTAACAGGCTCAAATATAGTTTATTATAGTTGGACAGTATAGTCAATGAAGGTTCCAGATTGTCACACCTACTTTAATTATAATTGTTTTCATAATTATATCATAACGCAATCCGCGAATACAGGAAACTGCTTTTAGAAACTGCTTTTATTAACTGTAATTTTTTAAGAAAAACTGCAAAAGTGAAATTTAAAAGAGGCGCGGAATCCCACGCCTCCCGTTTCTTTTTCAGATACTACCATTAGAACGTATACGCTACGGCCACGTTGCCGCTCATACCCCGGCGTTTGCCCGCATAACCCGACAGGTTGATGTCCGCTTTCCACGGGCTGGTCTTCGAGGCTTCCATCCGCAGGCCGATTTCAGCCCGCACGCTGCCGCCTTCCATGCTGGCCGCCCGGATTGGCGCGCCGTCGGCACGGCCTGTGGACTTGCCGTCAAATTCGTATTCGTAGGCCAGCCCGCCGTACCAGTTCCATTTCTTATCGGTAGCGCCGTAACGGGCCCCTACCCGCAGTACGCTGCTGGTGACGCTGTCCAGGTCGAAGTGGCCGCCCGCCTCAAAGCTGACGCCGTCCCGCTTCATGTGG